>NZ_CDWWXA010000016.1:39582-53799 GCF_977971845.1 Frankia sp. CeCAU1
CCGCCCATCTGAGCTCCCGCCAGGAGGTCGGGAGGATCCTGCTCGGCTCGGGGGTTCCGACGATCGTGCTGCGCGCGGCGGTCGTCATCGGCAGCGGCAGCGCCTCGTTCGAGATGCTGCGCTACCTGACGGAGCGCCTGCCGGTGATGCTGACGCCGCGCTGGGTGCGGACCAGGATCCAGCCAATCGCCGTCCGGGACGTGCTGCATTATCTGATCGGCGCTCTGGAGGTCCCCGACGACGTCGAGGGCACCTTCGACGTGGGCGGCCCGGACATCCTGACCTATGCGGAGATGATGCAGCGCTTCGCCGCCGTCGAGGGGCTGCGGCGCCGGATCATCGTCCCGGTTCCGATCCTGTCCCCCGAACTGTCCTCGCTGTGGGTCGGGCTCGTCACCCCGGTGCCGGGCGGCATCGCGAGGCCGCTCATCCGTTCCTTGCGCAACGAGGTGGTGGTCCACGACCACCAGGTCGCCCGCTGGATCCCCGATCCTGCCGAGGGACTGCTGCCCTTCGACGCCGCGGTGGCCCTCGCGCTGGCCCGGGTGCGGGCGCGTTCGGTGAAGACCCGATGGTCGACGGCGGTGTGGCCGGGTCCGGGAGGCGCATCGGACGACAGGGACGGCGCCGGTGCCACGCACCCCCCGAACGAGCCCCTGCCGACCGACCCGCAGTGGGCCGGGGGATCCCTCTACGTCGACGAGCGCAGCATGGCCGTGGCGGCGCCGCCGGCCTGTCTGTGGCACGTCATCGAGGGCATCGGGGGCGACAACGGCTGGTACTCGTGGCCCCTGGCCTGGTCCGCCCGCGGCTGGGTGGACACCGCCCTCGGTGGCGTCGGTCTGCGCCGGGGCCGGCGTGATCCGCAGCGGGTGCACGTCGGGGAGGCGCTGGACTTCTGGCGGGTCGAGGAGATCGAACCGGGCCATCTGCTCCGGCTGCGTGCCGAGATGAAGCTGCCTGGCGAGGCATGGCTGGAACTACGCTCGATGGTGGACTCCGAGGGCACCACGACCTACTCGCAGCGCGCGAGTTTCCTGCCCCGCGGACTTCCCGGGCAGCTCTACTGGTGGTCGGTCAGCCCGTTCCACGCGGCCGTCTTCGGTGGAATGCTGCGCAACATCGTGCGCAAGGCCGAGGACGAATGGGCCGCCCGCGCCGTCGCCACCGCCTGATCACGCGGCCTTGGCCCGGATCGTCAGGTGGCCCGGATCGTCAGGTGGCCCGGCCCCGGATGCTATCCCCAGCACCGGCCCTGGATCGGCGGGTCGAGGGGAGGCTTCCGGGACGGGCCCGCCGCGGGAGACGGATCGGGTCCAACGATCGGTCTCGTCGGGCCGGCAGCACCCGCCTCCTGGTCGGGTATCTCGATGTCGAACCAGACACGCTTGCCCCCGGGGGTCATCTCCACGCCCCAGGCTAGCGCCAGCGCCTCGACCAGCAGCAGGCCCCACCCCGACTCGGGCTCGGGTTTGTTCTCCGCGGCCGCGCCGGGCCGGGGCAGACGCGCGCCTTCCCGGTCCTCGACACTGATCCGCAGCCGACCGGGTTCCATCGATGCCCGCAGTACCAGATCACTGCGGGCGTGCAGCACCGCGTTCGTCACCACCTCGCTGACCAGCAGCATCGCGTCCTCGACGGAGGTGATCCCGCATTCGGCGAGGACCGAACGCATCGCTGTCCGGGCCTCGCCTGCCGACGCGGCCACCGCGGGCAACGCGAGTTCGAGCAATGGCGGGTTCACGGCCTGCGTGGTGAGCACCACCATGGCGGTGTCGTCGTCGGTCCGGGCCGGGAGATCGGCTGCGATCAGGCACCGTTCGAGCAGCGTGCGGGCGGTCTCCTCGACGGGGCCCTCGCCGGGGCCGTTGACGGTGTCCGGACCGAACCAGCTACGCGCCGCGAAGTTCACCCTGCGCGCCCGGCGCCGCCGGTCCGCCCAGGAGCGGCGTTCCGGCACCCCGGGGGGTGGGCCGAGCGACGGGCCGGGGGCCCGCCGATCCGTCCCCGCCTTCCCGGTCCGTTCCGCCTTCCCGGTCCGTTCCGCCTTCCCGGTCCGTTCCGCGCTCATGCCCTCGCCCTCGCCTCCGGCCGCCACGTCGGCACCCGCTGCGACTTCGACCGCCTTGAGGCCTACCGCGGCAGCCCGGGCCCGCTGTGTGGTAAGACCGCGTCGAAGATTGTCCAGGCCGTCCACGAGCGGTCGGCGTCGCGACTCCACCAGGCCGTCGGTGAACATCACCAACGCCGATCCGGGTGGAAGCGCGACGGTCGTCTCGCTGAACATCGCCCCCTCGCAGACTCCCAGCGGGAGCCCGGGGTCGAGCACCAGATAGTCGGGGTCCTCGTCGGGAAGGATCACCAACGGCGCGAGATGGCCGGCACTCGCGATCGTCGCCCGGCCGGTGTTCCGGTCATAGACGGCGTACATACAGGTCGCGAGCTGGAGACCGGGCAGCAGGCCGACGACCCGGTCGAGCCGGGTCAGCACCTCGACGGGGCTCCAATCCTCCAGGGCGTAGGCGCGCAGCGCCGCCCGCAGCTGGCCCATCACCGCCGCGGCGTGCAGGCCGCGCCCCATCACGTCACCGATGGCCACCCCGACCCGTCCCCCGGCGAGCGGTATGACATCGTAGAGATCGCCTCCCACCTCCGTGCCTGCCGTCCCCGGCCGGTACTCCATCGCGATCTCGACCCCGTCGAGTGCGGGGGGATGCGCTGGCAGGAGGGACCGTTGCAGGGTCAGCGCGGACTCCTGTGCCTCGCGGAAGCGTTGTGCGTTCTCCAGCGCGACGGCCCCCCGCCGGGCGAGGTCCTCCAGCAGGTTCACCTCCGCTCCGGAATAGAAGCCGGTGCCGCGCCCGACGGTGATCGCGCCGAGGATCCGGCCGTGCGCCGGCAACGGGACGGTGACGGTTGGACCGCTCTGGATCCGGCGGAACTGCTGGTAGGCGAGCTCGTACGGGAACAGCGGCACCGGGCGCAGCTCGTCGAAGTCCGGCAGACAGTACGTCTGGCCCTCACGCATGACGACGCCCGGCGGGAATTCGTCCGCGAGCTGGGGCGGCCGCGTGGCGACAATCGCCCGCATAATCCTGCCGACTTTCGGGTCGTGGAAGACCGAGGCACCGAGCCTGACCTGGTCACCCTCGCGCAGCCACACCAGGGCGCCCGTGCCGAGGCGGGGCACGGCGAGTCCGGCGATCAGATCGACGACCCGATCGGGGTCGAGGGAGGTGCCGAGGACGAGACCGGCATCGGCCAGGAAGGACGGATCGGAGCCGCTCGATCCGTCGTCATGATCCCCCCGAGCACCGTGACACAGCGCGCGGACGGCCTCCCGCGCGGCCCGCAGACCTGCGGACGCCGACCGCCGCACCTGATCGGACCTCCGCGACTCACTGACGAACCTTGATATACCGGGCGCCTGGGGCGAACTCCCGGTGGATGGTTCCGACGTCACGGGCACACCATCACATCCCCGACCGAATCCGATTCCCGGTACCGCTTCGTAACAGCCAGTCACCCGGTCTATCTGCGGAAGTCTAGTTCGGATATCGGATATCACGCATCGGGGGAACGTCGACCCGAGCCGCAACCAGCACCCCATCGCCCTACCTTCGCCCCCACCGACCGGGTTTGATGCTGGACAGGCATCGCCCGACCGAGGAACACGCGCTCCGCCGCGCCGTCCCGACGCGGCGGAGCGGTCCCTGGATAGGCGCACAACAGGGAGTATCTGTCCCAAAAGGACCAGAAACGCCAGAAGGAGCCAGATGAGGACAGATCATTCTGTTGAGGGCTACTCCACAAAGACACCCTCATCTACCAAGAGAGAGAAAATATCTTCTTTCTGCCCTCGATCTAGTGTCCAGCGCGGCCACCGGAGCGGCGCGGGCGAGGGCAACGAGAACACCGAGGGCGCCGAGGGCAACAAGGACAACAGCGCGGGAGCCGGCGACGCCGGGGAGCTGGATCGCCCGAATGGCGCCGACGGCCGGGGGCGGTCGCCCGGCCAGGACGGGACGTGGTGGCGCCGGGCCGTGCTGTACGAGGTGTACCTTCGCAGTTTCGCCGATTCCGATGGCGACGGGATCGGCGATCTGGAGGGGCTACGGCGGCATCTGCCCGTGTTGGCGGAACTCGGCGTCGACGCGATCTGGATCACGCCCTTCTACTCGTCCCCCATGGCCGATCACGGGTACGACGTCGCCGACCATCGCGGCGTGGATCCGCTCTTCGGTGACCTCGCGGACCTCGACGCCGTGCTCGCCGACGCCGCCGAGACCGGGCTCGCCGTGCTGATCGATCTCGTGCCGAACCACTCAAGCTCGGCGCATCCGGCGTTCCAGGCGGCGCTCGCGTCCGCGCCGGGCAGTCCCGAGCGGGAGCTCTACATCTTCCGCGACGGCCGAGGCCCCGGCGGCGAGCAGCCTCCGAACAACTGGGAATCGGTGTTCGGCGGATCGGCCTGGACGCGGGTGGCGGACGGCCAGTGGTACCTGCACCTGTTCGACGCCGAGCAGCCCGACTGGAACTGGGATCATCCCGCCGTCCGCGCGGACCATGCCGCGACGCTGCGGTTCTGGCTCGATCGAGGGGTCGACGGGTTCCGGATCGACGTGACCCACGGGCTGGTGAAGGACACCGAGCTACGGGACAACCCGCCCGGCGCCCGGTTGGCTCCGGACAGCGGGTTCCGCGAGGAGCACGAGCCCCGGGTCTGGGACCAGGACGGGGTGCACGAGATCTACCGCGCGTGGCGCGCGATCACCGACGAGTACACCGCCCGCGACGGGCGTCCCAGGGTCCTGATCGGGGAGACCTGGGTGCGCGACCCGGCCCGGCTCGCCCGCTACGTGCGACCGGACGAGCTGCACCTGACGTTCTCGTTCTCCCTGCTGAGCATCCCCTGGTCGGCGGCGGCCTGGCGGGCCGCCATCGACGCCGAACGCGCCGCGCTGACGGCGGTCGGCGCGCCGGGCACCTGGGTGCTCGCCAACCACGACGTGGTGCGGCCGGCGACCCGTTACGGCGGCGGTCCCACGGGGACCCGCCGCGCGCGCGCCGCTCTGCTCACGCTGCTCGCGCTGCCCGGCACCGCGGTGCTGTACCAGGGCGACGAGCTGGCGCTGCCGCAGGCCGAGGTGCCGCCGGCCGCCCGTCGCGACCCGATCTGGACGCGGTCCGGGGGGACGTCGCCGGGCCGGGACGGCGCCCGGATCCCCCTGCCGTGGTCGGGGGACGCGCCTCCCTACGGATTCACCTCGGCCGGCGCCGACCCGTGGTTGCCGCAACCCGCCGACTGGGCGGACCTCGCGGTCCTCGCGCAGGCGGCCGACCCGATGTCGACCTGGCTGCTCGTGCGCAGCGCGCTCGCCCTGCGCCGCGCCCTCCCCCACCTGCGTGGCGACGACCTGCGCTGGCGGGACGACTCCCCGGCCGGATGCCTGGCCTTCGACCGCCCCGCGCCGGCAGGCTCGTCGGTGCCCCCGACCCCGCCCACCTCGGTGGGGTCGGCCAGTGTGACATGCGTGACGACGACCGAGGGGGAGGCGGCGATTCCGCTGCCCGGACGGCTGGTGCTCGCCAGCGGACCGGTGGGGTACGACGGCGCGACCCTGACGCTGCCCCCCGACACGACGGCGTGGATCGCACCCCGCGACGGCTGAGAACACCCGTCGCCCGGATCGGACCGCAGCGCCGTGCCGCAGAATGGACGGGTGAACCAGTCTCCTCCGCGCACTCTCCCGATCAGCTCCTTCTACGACGCCGCCGGCGGCGAACCGACGTTCCGGAAGCTGGTCGCCCGGTTCTACCAGGGTGTGGCGAACGATCCGGTACTGCGCCCGCTCTACCCGGAAGAGGATCTGACCGGCGCCGAGGAGCGCCTGCGCATGTTCCTCATCCAGTACTGGGGTGGCCCGACCGACTACCAGGAGCAGCGCGGGCATCCTCGGCTGCGGAGGCGGCACGCCCCGTTCGCGATCGGCCCGACGCAGCGGGACGCCTGGCTGAAGATCATGCGGGCCGCGGTCGACTCCCTGGACCTGCCGCCCGATCTCGACAGGCAGCTCTGGGACTATCTGTCGATGGCGGCGAACTCGCTGCAGAACCGACCCGACTGACCGCTCGGTGCCCGTGGGCACCGGCCGGCCCGGGTGCGCCCTCAGTCCCGGGTGAGCTTGCGGTGGGTGACGCGGTGCGGGCGGGCCGCCTCCTGCCCAAGACGGTCGATCTTGTTGGTCTCGTAGTCGGCGAAGTTCCCCTCGAACCAGAACCAGCGCGCCGGGTCCTCGTCGGTTCCCTCCCAGGCCAGGATGTGGGTGGCGACCCGGTCGAGGAACCAGCGGTCGTGGGAGATGACCACGGCGCAGCCGGCGAACTCCAGCAGCGCGTCCTCCAGGGAGCGCAGCGTCTCCACGTCGAGGTCGTTGGTGGGCTCGTCGAGAAGCAGGACGTTGCCGCCACGCTTGAGGGTGAGCGCGAGGTTCAGCCGGTTACGCTCCCCACCGGACAGCACACCGACGGGCTTCTGCTGGTCCGGCCCCTTGAACCCGAATGACGACACGTACGCCCGGCTCGGGAAGTCGACCTTGCCGACGACGATGTGGTCGAGGCCGTCGGAGACGACCTGCCAGACGTTCTTCTTCGGGTCCAGGCCCGAGCGGGTCTGGTCGACATAGGCGATGTCGACGGTGTCGCCGATGACGAGCTCCCCGGCGTCCGGCGCCTCCTGGCCGGTCAACATCTTGAACAGGGTCGTCTTACCGATGCCGTTGGGGCCGATCACGCCGATGATGCCGCCGCGCGGCAGGGTGAACGACAGGTTGTCGATGAGAAGCCGGTCATCGAAGCCCTTGGTGAGCCCCTTGGCCTCGATGACCTGGTTGCCGAGCCGGGGGCCGGGCGGGATCTGGATGTCCTCGAAGTCGCGCGGGCGCGCCCGGTCCGCCTCGGCGGCCAGCTCCTCGTAGCGGGCGAGACGCGACTTGCTCTTGGTCTGGCGGGCCTTCGGGTTGGACCGGACCCACTCGAGTTCCTGGGCGAGCACCCGGCGCCGCTTGGCGTCCTTCTGGCCTTCGACCTTCAGCCGGGCCGCCTTGTTCTCCAGGTAGGTGGTGTAGTTGCCCTCGTAGGGCAAGGCACGGCCCCGGTCGAGCTCGAGGATCCAGCCGGCGACGTTGTCCAGGAAGTACCGGTCGTGGGTGACGGCCAGCACGGCGCCCGCATAGCGGGCGAGGTGCTGCTCCAGCCAGGCGACGCTCTCGGCGTCGAGGTGGTTGGTCGGCTCGTCGAGCAGGAGTAGGTCGGGAGCCTCAAGCAGGAGCTTGCACAGCGCGACCCGGCGGCGCTCACCGCCGGAGAGCAGGGTGACGTCGGCATCGCCGGGCGGCAGCCGCAGCGCGTCCATGGCCTGGTCGAGCTGGCTGTCGAGCTCCCAGGCGTTCGCGGCCTCGATCTTGTCGATAAGCTCGGCCTGCTCGGCGAGGAGGGAGTCGAAGTCCGCGTCGGGCGCGGACATCTTCTCGTTGATCTCCTCGTAGCGGGCGAGCACCCGGCGGATCTCGCGCACGCCGTCCTCGACGTTGCCGCGGACGTCCTTGGTCTCGTCCAGCGGGGGTTCCTGGGCGAGCATGCCGACCGTGTAGCCGGGGCTCAGGGTCGCCTCGCCGTTACTCGGCTGATCGAGGCCGGCCATGATCTTGAGCAGGGACGACTTCCCCGCGCCGTTCGGGCCGACTACCCCGATCTTGGCTCCGGGGAGGAACGACAGGGTCACATCATCGAGGATGACCTTGTCGCCATGGGCCTTGCGCGCTTTGCGCATCTGGAAGACGTACTGCGCCATGCCATCAACCCTAGGGCATCGCGCCCGCCTTCCTCACAGCGGTGATCGGTGGCCCGTCGGCCGACGTCGAGGACCGGGCGGATCACCGGATGCTGCCCGGCCCCCGGACGGCATCCGGTGGGTACCACACCACAAAGAAGGGCACGGACTGTGGGGGCGGCCACTGTGGAGGCGGCCACTGAAACGTGGGGGCGTGGGGGCGACCACTGAAAAGGAGATGACGAGCACGGGGAGGACGGCATGCTCGCGAGTGACCATCGGCTCGGGCTGGCTGCCGAGGCGTTCATCTTCGGATATCCCCTGGTCAGCAACGTCCGGCTGAGCGTACGGACGGCGGCTGAGGGAATCGGGCCAATCCGGCCTGCCGGGTACAACGCCTTCGCTCACGAGACGGAACCGCCCGCGCCACTGTCCTGCTTCGTCAGCGTCGACAACGACGCCCTGTGCTCGGTGGCCGAGGTCGACCTCACGCCGGGTCCGCTGGTCCTGCGGATCCCCGACACGCCGGATCGTTACAGCGTCATGATCTTCATGGACGCCTGGCGGAACAACTTCGCCTACGTGGGACGGCGAACCACCGGCGGACGGGGTGGGCGCTATCTGCTCGTCCCGCCGGGCTGGACAGGCAGCGCGCCCGCGTCGCTGGCCCGCATCGAGGCACCGACCCGGCTGCTGACGCTGATCAACCGGTTCGGCTTCGACGGCCCGGCGGACATCGCGGCGGTGTCCCGGCTGCAGGAGGAACTGGACCTGAGCCCGCTGGATCCCGAGGCCCGCCGCGCGGAGGGACCGCCAGAACACTCGAAGAGGGTCTGTGACGACCTCCGGTTCTGGGAGGAGCTGCGCATCTGGCTGCGCTCCTATCCTCCGTCGCGGGCCGAGGCCGAGTACGCCCGCCACTTCACCTCGCTCGGGATCCTCGACGATCCTTCGCCGTACGTCGACCCCAACCCGGGCCTCGCCTGGTCCCTGCGCACCGGGCTGCGCGCCGGCCGCGACAAGCTCGAACGGGTGGCGCACGCCGGCCGGGCGCTGACGAACGGCTGGGTGAGCACCCCGCATGCCCTCGACTTCAACCTGGACCGACTCGGACCGGGCACGATCGACGATCCGGCCTGGCGGATAAGCGATCGGGCACAGGCCCGTCTCGCCCGGGCGATGGCCGCCCGGCTCCCGCGGGGTGCGACACACGGCTATGAGGAGATCCAGGCGAGCCGTGCCATTGACACGGACGGCCGTCAGCTGAGCGGGGCCCACCGGTACCTGCTGGAGCTGGTGCCGCCGCCGCAGGCCGCGTTCTGGTCGCTGACGATGTACGACGCGCCCGAGTACTACCTCGTCGAGAATCCCCTGCACCGGTATTCCCTGCGGAGCGGCGACCGCGATCTGCGCCGCGGTCCGGACGGCTCGGTGCGCATCCTGCTCCAGAGTGATCCCCTGGAGGACGGCGGGCCGCTTGACAACTGGCTGCCCGCGGCGGTCGGCGATTTCCGGCCCGTCCTACGGATCTACGAGCCGGGGGCCGACGTCCTCGACGGAACGTACGTGCTCCCTCCCATCCACCGCATCGACCGATCACCGGGCCGGCCGATCATCAGGCCGACCGTTCACCGGGGCGTCGGGGCGCCGGGGCAGGCAGGTCACCCGGGCGGGCAGGTCAGCCTCGACGATCATCGATGATGATGCGCAGCGGCGGCCGACGTCCCTCGCCGACCTCATCGACCTCCCCGAGGGATCCGAGCACGGTGACCGGCGGGCCGGCAGCCGGCCGGGAACCGTCCGGCTTGGAACCGTCCGACCGGGAACCGTCCCGTGCGGCCAGCCGCACGGGCAACACCTGCTGATCGAGGAAATGTTCCCGTCCGGAAGGGCTCGTCGCGTAGTAGGCCACGGTGATGGAGGTGCCCCGACCGTCCCGCACGGTGCTCGCCGACGGACGGCCGAGGGATCCGGAATGCACCCGGGACCGACCGGAGTCGTTGCGGTCAGTCACGATTCCGGTGCTGTCCATGCCGCCAGCGATGTTGGCAATACTGGTGATACTGATGATATCGGTGGTATCGAGGCCGTCCGCGTCGACGGTGAGGATCATCGAGGTGGGGATCCGCGGATGGACCGGAATCGACAGGCGGCGGACACCCTCGGTGAGCACGACGCGGGCGGAACGGGCGCCCGCGGGCGCGGCATCCACTCTCAGGGTCACCGCCACCCGCCTGCCGCTCCTGACCGCCAGCCGTTCGACCCGCGCGGTGGAGGGCGAGGCGGGTGAGCGGTCGTAGGCCGATGCCAGGCGGAGCAGATAGGCCGGGCGGTCCGCGTGGTCAGCGGCCACGATGAGATCGTCGACCCCCCGCGACACGGCGAACAGCACAGGATCTTCGAGCTTCGGCCCGTTCGCGGTCACCGGAGTGGGATGCCCGAGAAACGGCGGGTTCGCCGCGACGAACACGAGCGGATCGCCCGGCAGCCGGTCCAGCATCGCGCTGAGGTCACGGTCGTGCCCGGTGAGCGTGAGGTTGGCGCGCACCGCCCCGACCAGGACGACGGCCGTGAGCGCCAGGATGGCGGCGCCGGTCCCCGCGACGGCGATGAGCCCGAGTCTTCGCCCGCGGGCGAAGACGGCTTCGCCGGCCCTGACCAGGCCCTCCGCGCCGAGGTGGACGAGCGGGATGAGCACCGGGACCAGGTAGAAAGGGCCGACGTAGCGGATGCCGCCCCACAACTCGGCCGCGTTCCACGCGCCCCAGAAGCCGACGTATCCGCCCAGGAAGAGCAGCCCACCCGCACCCAGGAGCGCGGCGGGTGCGGACAGCTGCCGCCGAGCCGCCACGACGATCGCGCAGCCGGCCAGCACCACTCCCCCGCAGGCCCAGCCGCCGAACAGCCACAGGTGGTCGCCGACCGACCGCAGCCCTTCGAGCAAGCCGAAGTCGTGCCTGCCGTCGCCGGGATACAGCTTGCGCACCCCGAAGCCGAGCTTGTCGTCGGGTTCGAGGAGCGTGAACGGCAGCCGCAACGGGTCACCGGTGGCAGCGGCGTTGCTGAGCAGGACAAGCGCCACGGGCGCGGCGAGCCCGCAAAGCAGCCACCGGCCCAGCCACCAGCGCCCGCCCGTGGAGGTCAGGAGCAGCCAGATCGCGAGCGGAGCCAGGAGCAGGACGACGTCGTACGGCCGCACCGCCGCCGCCACGCCGAGGGCGAGGCCCGCGACGACCACCGGTGCCGCCCGTCGGCGGCGCCGTCCCCGCAACACTCCCAGAACGGTCACCTGCAGCAGCACCAGGGTCGGCAGGTAGCTCAGCACCATCGCGCTCTGCAGGATCACCAGCGGGGAGAGGGCGAGCAGGGTCGCCGCCAACGCCGCGGTCCGCCGGCTACCGAACAGCTCGACGCCCAGCAGGTAGGTGACGACGACCGCCGCCATGACGATCATTGCAAGCGCCGGATCGATGCTTCCCGTCAGCACGATGCCGATTGCGAAGATCGCGGGTACGAAGGGCGTGTACTTCAACACGTAGTGATCGCCGACAACGGTTCCCAGCCACGGCAGGTAGGACCGTGCCGGGTCCGGGGCGGGCGGGAACAGGCGGCCCTCGGCGAGGGTCCTGGCATGCAGGAGGTAGATGCCCTCGTCGTTGTTGACCGACAGGAACGGGAACACGGTGTGCCGGAGGACGACGGCGACCGCCGCGCTCAGAACGGCGAGCACCATCACGTACCGAGCGGGCCCCGAGATGCTCGCGAGACGAACGCGCAGCCGCTGGACGGGAGTCCGCCGACCGCGAGCGGCGTCGGAGGCCGGCGGCCCGGCCGGCGGTTGTTCTCCGTCCGGCCGGGACCGCGGCGTGTCGTTCCGGGGCTCGGCGTCACCCCCGAGCCCAGTGTTACCCCCGAGCCCAGTGTTACCCCTGGGCACGGCGTCACCCCTGGGCGCGGCGACGACCACCGATCCGGGTGTCCCGTGCGCAAGGCCGCTCTCCAAGCCGGGACTCACGACAACCTGCGCATCGATGACGTCGAAGGGCGCCTGCGGCTCTGTCCCGGGTTCGACGGAGACAGGCCCCGTCTGCCCCATCTCGTGCCGGCTGCTCATCCACGGCACGGTACCCAGCGCCCTCGGCCGCAGCGGACGCAGGTCGGTCCGACTCGCCCTCCAGGTCCCCACCATCGGCTGGACGGTCAGGACAGGTCATGGGAGGAGGGAAACGACTGCCAGGGGGAATCGCCGACCGTCACCGCGGACGGGCGCGGTTCGCCGGGCGCCGCACCCGCGCCCTGGAGCCGCCCGGAACCCTCCGGCGGTCCCTCGGCCATCGACGCCATGGCCGTCGCGGCGGATGCCGCTCCGGCCGCATCCGCATCCGCATCCGCACCGGCGACCGGGAAGCCGGCCAGAGCGCCGTGCTCGGATCCCACCAGAGCGGACGGATCACTGGGAACATCCGTCGCGGCCGCCGCCACCACCGCGGAGCCCGGGCGACGGGCAAGTCGCTCCGAGCGAGCCGCATGCCAGGTGAGCTCGGTTCCGACCGCATCCGCGTCGATCTCGTAGGTAACCCGCCGTTCCCCTTCGCCCGTCTCGAACGACCGCTGCCGCAGCCTGCCGTAGACGAGCGCGCGATCACCCCGGACGAGGCTGGCAGCGACGTTGTCCGCGAGCTGGCGCCAGCAGGAGACCCGCAGGAACAGCGTGGTTCCGTCGACCCAGCGGCTCTCGGAACGATCGAACCGGCGGGGCGTCGATGCGAGGCGGAAGGTGCATATCGACGCACCGTTGGCCGTCATCCGATGATCCGGATCGTCGACCAGGTTGCCGACAAGCGTGATGGTCGTCTCGAGCATGGCGTGCTCCTCGGGTCAGGGACGGATCCGCCGGGCTGGCCGCGAACGGCCTCTCCCACAGTGAGCCGTCACGGCGACTTCGGAAACCCTCGGTTGGTCGCCTGTGGATAACGAGGGTTCGCCCACAGGCCACGCATCCACGGACCCACGCGCACCGGCACGCCGACGCTCGGACCCCACGCCGGTCCGCGACGCATCCCGTCTGCCCACCTGCCACGGACGCCTCAGCGTCGTACCTCGGCCTTCCCAGGAGCTTGACCTTCCCAGGAGACGGCGCGTCCCCGCGTGTTCGATGCCTGGTCGAACCTTGCTACCCTGTTGTAGCTCCCCGGTGGGCCCATCCCCTGCAAGCGCGCCCGTAGCTCAGTGGATAGAGCGAGTGCCTTCTAAGCACCAGGTCGCAGGTTCGATCCCTGCCGGGCGCACCGATCCGTGTATTGCGCGAACCTCCGTACCGTCGCTGGATGGTTGCGTTCCGTCCTGCCCGCTGTCGCTGCCGCCCGTGGGCGCGGCTGGGTGGGGATGCGGAACGTGGGCTGGATGTGGGCGCGGCTGGTCACGGTGATCTCAGCCACGAGGGCCTCGGTGAGCCGGCGCAGCGTAGCCTGCGCGCCGTCGTGGATGGCGTCGGCGATCTGGGTGGACAGGCGGGTCAGGTCCGCGGCGGTGGGTGGGACGGGCTGGGTGGCGTTATCGGCGAGGTGGTCGACGAGTTCGGCCCGGCGACCCTGCAGTTCCTTGATCTTGATGGTGAGTTTCTCGATGCGGCCACCGGCGAGGGCGTCGGTCATGGTGCCGGCTTCGAAGGCGTTGAAGTAGCGGTCGATCGCGGTCTCGGCCTTGCTGATCTCGCTGTCGACGGTGGCGAGTTCGTCGCGGTGGGCGGCGCGGGTGTCGGCGATGCGGCCGGCGAGCGCGGCGGCGGCTTCGGTGACCAGTCCGCTGCCGGCGTAGGTTTCGACCATGGCGTTGAGGATGGCGGTGTCGACCTGTTCGGCGGGCAGGCGTTCGGCGGGGCAGATGCTGGTGCCGTACTGAGCTTTAATGCGGAGAGTCATGTTGACCACAGCTCCTCCCAGACCAGGCCGGTTTCGGCGAGGAAACCCAGGAGCACCCCGGGCCGGTACTGCAGCCGTTTCAGCCCGTGCTTGACCGCCCGGTGGACGTCGTCGAGGGTGCGGGCGGCCAGGTGCACCAGCGCGGTCCGCTTGATCTGTGACCACACCCCTCCGCCGGGTTCAGCTCGGGGGCATAGGCCGGCAACGCCACCACGCTCACCCAATCTGCGTGTTCCTGTAGAAACGCGGCCATCTCCGCTTGGCGGTGGATGTTCACCCCGTCCCAGACCAGGACCAGCCGGCCCCCGGGAAGCTGCGCGTGCGCGGCGGCCAGCAGATCCCGGCAGTCCTCCCAGCCGATGCCCTTGCGCTCCCCGGGACGACCACGCCAGATCCGGGCCCGGTAGAGCAGCCGTGGCCGCCACCCGGGCCGGTAGCAGACCATCGGCGACCACACTCACCCGC
>NZ_CDWWXA010000017.1:0-44668 GCF_977971845.1 Frankia sp. CeCAU1
ACCGCCCACCGCTGGGGCGGTGTCTGCCATCTGACAGGCACCCCGACGCCCCGTGGGATGGCGCACCGCGGGGCGTCGCCATATCCACGGATGCCAGAAAGTACCTTTCATGAATCGCTGTTTATGTGATATGTAAGGGGTGAGCCGGTGTCCACCGGATCGGACCGGATCCGGCCGGGTGTGGCCGGAGGATCGGGGGAGGCGTGCCGACCACTGCCACCGCACTCACTACCACCGCACCTCGCAGGGTCTTCTTGACCGTCTCGGAGGTGCTGGAGGAGCTCAGGATCCCCGCCGGCACCTGGAGCGAGTGGAGAGCGAAGGGCAAAGCGCCCCGCGTCCGAAAGCTGCCGAACAACAAGCTGATCGTGGACCGGGCTGACCTTGATGCCTGGCTCGACGCCCTCCCATCGTGATCGACTTCGATCCGAACGAGGTCACGTCCGACGTCAAGATCTACAAGGTGTCGAAGCGGGCCTCCACGGTCAAGGGGAAGCCCGCGAAGTGGCGCCTTCGCTGGATGACAGCCGGGGTCCTGCCTCCGCACTCGAAGACCTACGAGACCAAGGGGGCTGCGGAGACCCGCCGGTCCCAGCTGGTCACCGCGCAGAGCAAGGGAATCCTGTTCTGCGTCACCACCGGGTTGCCGGTCACGGAGCTCGCCGCGATGAAAGCGGCTGAGGAGGCGGCAGCGGCTGAGGAGGCGGCAGCATCAGCCCCGACCTGGTACAGCCACGCATCCCGCTACACGCTCCAGCAGTGGCCCGCCGCGTCGGAAGCGCAGCGCCGCAGCATCGCCGACGCGCTGGCCACAGTCACCCCCGCGTTCTTACTCCCCGGCTCCGCGGCTCCGGAGAACCTGCGCCGCGCGCTCTACGGCTGGGCGTTCGTCGCCGGACTGCGCTACGACCTAGCCGCCGACCGTCCAACCGGTGCGTTCCCGCCTGAGCGGCCAGCCCCCACCGGCCTCGCCGAGACCCTCGCCTGGTTGGCCGGCAACACCCGGCGCATCGAGGACTTCGCGGACGCCGAGGTAGCCCGCGCCGGCTTGGCCGCGCTTGCCGTCAAGCTGGACGGCAAGCCTGCCGCGGCGAACACCCAGGCGCGGAAACGCGCGGTGTACTACGGCTGCCTCCGGCTTGCGGTCGAGCTCGGCCTGCTCGACTCTCACCCGCTGGACCGGATCTCCTGGACCGCGCCGAAATCAGCGCACCAAGTGGACCGCCGGTCGGTGCCGAACCGGGCGCAGACCCGGGCCCTTCTCGCCGCGGTGGAGGAGATCGAGCCGCGGCTGACGGCCTGGTTCGCGCTGATGCGCGACGCCGGGCTCCGGCCGGAGGAGTGCCAGGAGGTCCGGGGCGACGACCTGGAACTGCCCGCCGAGGACGATCCGACAGGGTGGGGGATGCTCACCGTGTCGACCGCGAACCCTGACCGGGCCAGCCAGTGGTACGACGGCGGGAGGCGGGAGGCGCGCGGGCAGCTCAAGCACCGCGGCAGGGGGGATTCGCGGACGGTGCCGCTGCGGCCGTCGCTCGTCCGGTTCCTCCGCCGGCACATCGACCGGTACGGCGTCGCCCCGGATGGGCGGTTGTTCCGTGCGGCGATGGGCGGCCCGGTGAAGACCTCCCGCTACGGGCAGGTGTGGCGTGATGCCCGGAAGGCGGCGCTCACGCCGGCGCAGGTGCGGTCTCCGCTGGCGAGGACGCCGTACGACCTGCGGCATGCGTGCCTGTCCGAGTGGCTGCGCTCGGTCGAGCCGCAGCAGGCGGCGACCTGGGCGGGTAACAGCCCGGGGGTGCTGCTGAAGACCTACGCAAAGTTGATGGACGGCGGGGAGGCCGCGGCGATCCGCCGTCTGGCCGCCTCGATCGAGATGGAGGACGAGGAGATCGACGATGCGTCGTAGCCGTAGAATGGGAGGTGCTGCAGGGCCCTGCGGGGGCTTCTCGGACAGCTTGTCCGAGCGGTGTCCCGATCTTCCCGGTGACGGGGGTGGGGCCCTCGCCCCTGAGGGCTCCGCAGCAGGTCAGGAGGGCTCGCCTAGTGGCCGATGGCGGCGGTCTTGAAAACCGCTACGGGGAGTGATCCTCGTCGTGGGTTCGAATCCCACGCCCTCCGCTTTACCAGGCTTTTTGTCGCCGGAGACAGCTGGCCACGATCAGCCTGGAACACCTGAAGATCCTTGTGGGCACGAAATGGGCACGCTGGGACGTGACCGGGGATCGCAGCCACCGTCCCCGCTGCCTTCTGCCTCGCTGAGTGCAGCAGGTGGACATATAGCGTCCCTGTGATGGCTGTCGAGCGGGCCCGGCGGATGCGGGCTCGGCGGGAAATGTGGAGGGTGAGCGACGGTGTGGAGACCGTGAACCGTGACTGACCCTCCACGCTTCAGCCGCCTCACGAAGCGCACTTTGTGGGTAGGCGTGTAGGAGCGGGAATCTCTCCAGGAGAAGCTCGTCGCGCGGGGGCCGCAGTCGCCCGCAGGCCGAACCCTTCTGAGCGGGACTGGGCCTGCTTCGCGGGACTGGGCCTGGTCGACTCCGATCCGATGTACGGATCCTGCACCATCGGCCTCGGCGACAGGCAGGAACTGCTCATCCGGTTCCGCACCGACGGGCACGTGGCTCGCGCAGCACCATCGGGCGACTCGGAATGGAGCGGCCGGTCTCGATGAAACTGATGCGTCAGGCGGAACTGTCGGCTCGCAACGCCAGTCCGAGCTGGCTGATCCGGCGTCGCTCCCGCCACCCTCGCAGCAGTGCGCCGGCACTCACGCCCTGGATCCCCTCGCCGCCAGCCCTGGCGATGGCGTCCGTCCTGCGTTCGACCATAGCCAGTCTAGTGATACTACTGTGTGTCAGTAGTTATTTTTTGCCTGCCCGGCGATGTTCCAGGTGCCGCTCGGCCCGGCACGGTTGTTTCCGGCGCGGGTTCCCGCCGGCGGTCGGCCTTCGCCGATGACGACCCGTCCGGGCGGAGCGCTCTGGTTCGCGAGCTCCGGAAGCGTTGCCGCAGGACAATCACCCTGAACACTCGACAGCCGGTTGCGTGACGCTTGTGCAGGTCTGCGACAGGATGGCCGGGTGCCTCCCCGTCGGTCGACATCCCCTCGCGCGATCCCGGCCGCCATCACCCCACCTCGGCGTCCACGCGCGGTTTCCGTCACACTCCGTTCCCCAGATGAACAAGCCATCCAGCAGGCGTTGCCGATCCAGGTCTCTCGTCGCCGGCAGCCCGACAAGACAGTGCATATCCCGGTCACGGCCAGTTGTGCCGGCTGCGAAGAGCGGTGGACCGATCCGGCCACGACCCATTGCGGGTCCTGCCACCAGTCCTGGCCGACGGTGCAGGGCTTCGATGAGCATCTGGTCGATTGCCCGGCTCATCCGGTGATCGCGACTCGTCGGGTCAAGCGGGAGCGTGAGCCGTCGGGCGCCAACGTGGCCTAAGTCCGTCCTCCCCCCGTGACCGCGGTCTTCCTCCGCATGCGGCCGGTTTCCGCCGGACGTCTCGGTCACGGGCGATCGGCGGCCGGTAGGCGGCCGAGGTGTTTTCGAGCCGCCGTCCCGGCCGAGCCCGGATCATGACGGTGAGACCCGGCACCGAAGGTCGGAACCATTCGGCGATTCCGTGCAACGGACCGGTGAGGCGGGCGAGAAACTGCTACGTTCCGGCGCTGGAGTACCCGTGAACGCCGCCGCACCGTGTCGATCATCCGGCCGGGAGTCCGTCCGCGCCGTGCGTCATCGGATCGCGGATCGAGGATCGCGGGCTGAGGATGGAGGAACGGATGACGGTCTGCGGATTGGTCCGGCTGGACGGGGCGGAGGTCCGGCGGGCGTCCCTGACCGCCATGCTGGCCTCATCGTCGTTTGGGCTGCCCGCCGCACGCGGTGTCCACCTCGACGGAGCATTCGGGGCGGTGACCGCCGCGGACCTGCGGGCGGACCCGACTCCGCCGATCGCGGTCGACGACGCGGGGCTCGTGGTGATCGCGGATCGTCCACCTCGCCGTCCCGAGGGAAACGAGACGGCCCGGATACTGGCGGCTGCCTACCGCAGCGGCGGCAAGTGGGCGTTGCTCCGGTCCACCACGCGGACGGTGACGATCGTCTGGGACCCGCGGCGCGCCCAGCTGGTCCTCGTGCGACCCGCCAGTACGGCCGACGAACTGATCACCTGGTCGGACGGGCGCCTGTTTGCCTTCGGTACCGAGGCTGACCAGGTGCTGTCCGCGGAGCTACTCGCTCCGCCCTCCCGGTTGGCCCGGCTCCGGCGGCTCACCGCCGGTGAGGTCCTGACGATTGCCGTGCCCGCCCGTCTCCGCCGACCCGCACCGGCTGCGCTCCGCCTGGCCGGAGTCGACTCGGACGTGTCCTGAGGCGACGTCTCCCGGCGCCGGCGCTCTGCGTGGACTGCGTGGACTGCGTGGACTACGCGGGCTTCACGGACTTGGCGGGTCCGGTGGCCGGGCCGGCCGGAGCCGCGGCTGCGGACAGCTGGCTCTTCCGCACAAGGAACGTGACCCGCCGCTCGGCGAAGAACGACAGGAACGGGATGGTGCCGGCAAGCATGATCATGATTGTCCGGGTCGAGGACAGCCGGCAACGGTTCGCCAGATCGAAGGAAGCGGCAAGGTACACCATGTACAGCACACCGTGGATCGGGCCGACGGCCGCGACGATCGTGTCGCTGCCGCCGATGTACTTCACCGGCATGCCGATGCACACCAGCACGATCAGCCCTACGCCGACGATGTAGGCGATGGCCCGGTACCGCAGCAGGGATGCGCGAATCGCTGTCGTGGAGGCACGTCCTGTGGTGGCCGTACGGGTGGGGTCGGGCAATGCCGTCATCAGCGGGCTCCGTTGATGTGCTTGAGGGCGTCCCGAAGGGCGTCACGCTCGTACAGTGAGGCGAGATAGCGGTTGTAGGCGTCGAGTTCGTCGTCCTCGGCGGACTGCTCGGCGGCGCCGGTCGTCAGCATTTTGGGGCCCCTGTCGAGATCCGGTCGCCAGGGCGCCTCGGGGGCGATCCGGCCGTGGGCACCCCACCGCGGCCCGGTGGTGTCCTTGGGTGCCAGATCCTCCTTCATCATCTTCACCCACCAGTACACGACGAAGGCGGCGAAGACAGGCCACTCGACCCCGTAGAAGAGGTTTTGCAGCGATCCCTGCGGGGATTCGCCCTTCGTCAGCTGCCAGATGCCCATGCGGATGAAGAATGCGATCAAGAGGAGCGCGAGGAGATGACGCGCGATCCACGAGGGTGACAACAGCAGCCGACGCACGAGGTTGACGCTACCCCTCCCCGGCCGGTCGGCGTAGGGCGCGTGGCACCTTCCCGCGACCGGGCTCACACTCGGACCGGGCTCACACTCGGGACCGGGGCGCCGGGTGGCGTGGGAGAGGTCGCGAGGGGCTGGCCGACCTTGGCCGGGCCGGCCAGCCCGCGTGCCGCCGTCGACGGCCGCTTGGCGACCCGTCCGCCGGGCTGGGGGGGTTAGCCGGGGAGCGAACGGGCCGAAACACCGCCGGACCTCCTGGCGCGGGGGGCCGGTATGGCGTTCATCTGTCAGTCGTCCGACGGAGGTTGATTGGTTGCCGTCGTTGGGAAGATTTTTCTTCCGCATGGTTGCCTGTGGTTCCGCATGGTCGAGTGCAGACCCCGGAACCGGCGCAGACCCGCGCCGTCAGCGCAGGACTGCGGCCGCCAGCGTCCAACCCGATGTGCCCCCGCTGGAGATGGTGACCGACGTCGTGCCGATTCCGGCCGGCAGCCCGATGCTCACCACTCCATCGGCCGAGCCGTCGGCGATCGGTGAAGGCAGGGTCTGGGTGAAGGTCTGCGTGCCGCCGATGGAGGTGACGATGATCTGCACCCGCCCGGAACCGGATCCGAGGAGGACGTCCAGGGTGAGCGGAGACTGCGAGACGAAGACCGTCAGCCGGGCCGAGCCCTGCAGGGACAGCCGGTCGGTGTCATCCACACCGGTCGCGACCGGTGTGCCCTCCGTCCAGTCGAATCCGGAGGATGACGGCACGGACGTGCCCAGCAGGGTGCCGGTGTCGATCAGCGGCATCACGATGGCGGCCCGGTTCTGCACACCGTCCCACGAGCCCCCGAACAGCACCCAGTCGAGAGTGCCGGGCCCCGGAAGCCGTACCCGTGATCCACTGGGGAAGGGGGCGACGGTGCTGGTGTAGATCTCGCCGCCGATGCCCGCGAACGTTCCGCCGGGCAGGGAGGATCTGCTGTCACCATGGTTCGCGGACGGTCCTGTGGACGGTCCCGCGGACGGTGACGGTGTGCCGCCGCCACCGCTCGCGGATCCCGGGTCCGCCGGGTCCGGGCCGGTGGACCTCCGTGCGGCGCTCGCATCGCTCGTCGCGTCCGGGACGGCGGCGCTGACCCCGGATGTTCCGGCGGGGCTCGACCTGGCCGGTTCCGGTGGAACCGCCGCAGTGGCCTGGGGCGACGTGACCGGCGTCCGCACGACCGGAGACGTCGTGACCAGCGTGGCGGACGGCCGCGGCTTTGCCGTGACGGTCGTCGTGGGCGGAGCCGGGGAGTTCGGTCCCGACGGCCCCAGCAGGGCCAGGGCCGTCAGGGCCGTGATGCTCATGATGGCGAGTAGCGCCCCCGCGATCGTGCCGCGTCGGGCGACCGAGCGCCGCCGGGAACGGGGCCAGTGGTGGGACCGGGGGAGCCGGTCGGGGCTGGTAGACCGGCTGGATCGGCGCCGTCGGCTCGATGGGGTCTTCGCGATGGTACGGCCCAGGCGGTGCTGCCTGGTGATGATCCGCCCATCCCCGGTCCGGGTGCCGGAGCCGATCGAACCAAGCGGTCTGAGTGGGCTGTTCGCGCTGAGTGGGCTGTTCGCGCTGAGTGGACCGCTCGGGCCGACAGGTCCGATCGGGCCGAGGGGGCGGATGATCGTGCTGCTCGGGGGAGCATCGACCGCCGCCGCGACACGTCCGCGGATGCGATCGGAGTCGGGGTGGTGCCGACCCATCTCGGCGCTCAGCATGCCGCGGAGTCGGTCGGGGAACGGAAGCTCCCCCAGGTCGCCGCCATGACCGTCGCCGCCGCGGAACTCGCCGACGCGATCGGCTGACCCTCGACCATCCGCGCTCGGGCTGCTGGTTTCGCGGTCGCCTGTTTCGCGGTCGCCTGTTCCGTGGTCGCTGATCACGCGGTCACCCGTCTCCGGAGCGGAGGGACGGCAATCGGCCGGAGGCTCGCCGCGCCGCGCTGCCGCGCCACCCTGCGCATCATGATCGGGCTCCTGGAACCCCGGGCGCCTTCTGCGTCATCTATGCCTCGCCGACTCGCTGCTGCCACCAGGGCCATAGCTTGACGCGGCCGAGGCGGGCGAACGCCGACGGGCTCGGACCCGCCGGTTTGCCGGACTGACCACTGCCCCGCTGCCGTCCCAGGCGACCCGAGCCCGACCGGGAGCCATTCATCCGGGAACTGCCCGATCGGGATGTGGCGCCGCGTGATGTGCCCGGCCGACCGGACGCTACCTGTGGCCTCGCCACCTCCGCGGCACCGGCCGGCGGCAGCTCGGTGTTCTGGAGAATCCGCTCCAGTTCGGCGACTCCCTTGGCGGTCTGGCTCTTCACCGTGCCGACAGAGATACCCAGCGTGCGAGCCGTCTCGATCTCCGACAGGTCGAAGGCGTAGCGGAGCACGACACAGGCACGTTTGCCCGGCGGCAGTGTCATCAGCGCGGAGCGCAGATCCATGACCGCGGGGAGATCGGGTATCCGCGCCGACTGGTCGGCTCGCTGACCAAGGAAGAGCAGCCCGCGTCGCTCGCGGACGACCTTCCGGACCCGGTCGGCCGCCAGGTTGGCGACGATCCGCCGGACATACGCCAGCGGAAAGTCCGCGGAGCGGACCCGGTCCCAGGCGGACCAGGCGGCCGTCAGAGCGTCCGCGGTGATGTCGTCCGCGACGTCGTGATCGCCGGTCAGGAGATACGCAAACCGGCTCAGCTCGCGGTGATGTCTCTCGAAGAAGGCATGAAACTCCGCCTGGGTATGGGGATGTTCGGGCTCGTCGTCGGCCGCGACCGCTTCCACTGGCACGCTCCCCGGGCCCGTCGAGGCCGGCGCGTCCGCGGCGCCGGCCGGACAGCCGATGCTGTGGTCGTCTGTCACTGGTTGCAGAGAACCATGAGTTCAGGGCGATATGCATATGACGGTAGCGACTCGATCGGGTATGCGTCGTGGTACCTGGATGCCGAGTGGGGCGGTCACTGTTAATACGCTCGAAGCAGTGGCTTTACCCTCGGTCCGATGATGTCGGGCTGGCCACACATGGTGATGGTCCTGGCGCGCGTTGACATCGGCCACGGGGGCAAATCCGTCTCGGACTGGCCGAGGCAGTCATATTATAGGACATAGGGGCATAGGACTTGACGGCATAGGGTCGGGGATGCGAGCCGATGAACCGAGATCCGGACGAGACAGCCGCGATGACGGGGCGGCGCACGGATGCGCGACGCCGGTCCAGCGGGGTGACCGGCGACCAGGCCGCGGCGAGGGACGAGCCGCCGACATGGGATGCTAGGACGATGTTTCCGCCGCGACGCCCGCCGGGTACGGCGAAATCTATGTCCGTCCTGTCTGGTCCGGCTGCCCCGTCCGCCCGGTCTGGTTTGTTTACCCGGTCTGGCCTGGTTGCCCTGTCTGGTCTGGTTGCCCCGTCTGTCGTGATGCCCGAGGCTGTCCGTCCCCATCGCCCGAGTCCCCCGCCCCCGCTCGATCCGGACACCCCGATCCCGGATGATCCCGGCCCGCTCCTGCCCGACGCTCCTGACCTGCCGCCGGCTCCGCACGAGCCCTCCCCGTACACCGAGCCGGCTCCCGGCGCACCCCAACCGGAGCCCGAGCCGGTCTGAGGCCCGAGCCGGCGTCCGTCCACCCCACCGGAACATCCGTACGGCCGCAGCATGAACATGCCCGCACGCCGGATGATGCCGCGGCATCGCGTGCCGAGGAGCCGTAGCGTGTGACGGATGCATGCTGTGACGGTGAAAGCGCCCGGTGGGCCCGAGGTCATGACGTGGTCGACGGTGGCGGACCCTCCTGCCCCGGGGCCGGGCGAGGTTACCCTGGAGGTGGTCGCGACGGCGGTGAACCGCGCGGACCTGCTCCAGCGGCAGGGTTTCTACCCGCCGCCGCCCGGTGCCTCTGAGATCATCGGGATGGAGTGCTCCGGGCGGGTGGCGGTTCTCGGCGCCGGCGTGGACCGGGTTGAGGTCGGGGCCGAGGTGTGCGCGCTGCTCAGCGGGGGCGGCTACGCGAGTCGGGTGAACGTGCCGGTCGGCCAGGTGCTGCCGGTTCCGGCCGGGGTCGACCTCATCACGGCGGCCGCTCTGCCCGAGGTCGCCTGCACGGTGTACTCCACGGTGTTCGGCATCGCCGGTCTGCGTGACCGCGAGGTCTTCCTCGTGCACGGCGGGGCGTCCGGCATCGGGACCTTCGCGATCCAGGCGGTCCGCGCGCTGCGTCCGAACGCGCTGGTCGCGACCACCGCCGGGACCGCGGCCAAACTGGCCAGGGTGCGGGAGCTCGGCGCCCACATCGCGGTCTCCTACCGTGACGACGACTTCGTCGCCAGGATCCGCGAGGCCACCGACGGCCATGGGGCGGACGTCATCCTCGACAACATGGGTGCGGCGTATCTCGCCCGCAACGTCGCCGTGCTGGCCGTGGGAGGCCGTCTGGTCGTCATCGGCCTGCAGGGCGGGGTGAAAGGGGAGCTCAACCTCGGCGCCCTGCTCACCAAGCGGGCGGCGGTCCACGCCGCGTCACTGCGCGGGCGGCCGGTCGAGGAGAAGGCCGACATCGTGACCGGTGTCCGCGGCGACTTCTGGCCGGCGATCGAGGCGGGGGCGATCCGGCCGGTCATCGATCGGGTGCTGTCGATCACCGAGGTCGCGCGGGCGCACCAGCATGTGGCTGATTTCGGACATGTCGGAAAGGTGGTACTCACGATCCCGGAATGATCCTCGATGGGTGACACCCGGCGTGACCGTGGAGGCGAAGCCAGTGCTGTGGGAGGCGGATCACGGGGCAGGATAGGGGGCATGACGGATCAACCGGAAGCCCGCGTCGTGGTCGTCGGGCCTGACGGCGCGCTGCACGAGACCGCGGACTCGGGGGTACCCGACCGGCCGGTGCGGCCGCTGGCCCCGGACGGTGGCCAGGCGCCGCAGGCCGCGGAGGAGTCGGACGGCGGCAACCCCATCGCAGCGCTGGTCTCCCAGCCCGACAAGGTGATGCGCATCGGTACCATGATCAAACAACTGCTCGAGGAGGTCCGCGCCGCCCCGCTGGACGACGCGAGCCGAGTCCGGCTGCGCGAGATCCACCGCAGTTCCATCCAGGAGCTCTCCGACGGGCTTGCCCCGGACCTGCGCTCGGAACTCGATCGGCTGTCGCTGCCGTTCGACGAGGAGCGCACGCCGTCGGACGCCGAGCTGCGCATCGCCCAGGCACAACTGGTCGGCTGGCTCGAGGGTCTGTTCCACGGCCTGCAGACCGCGCTGTTCGCCCAACAGATGGCCGCCAAGGCTCAGCTCGAGGAGATGCGCCGACGGGCCCTGCCGAGCGGGCAGCAGCCCGGCAGCGAGACGTTCGGCCGCGGGGCCTACCTCTGACTGACCCGTTTTTCATTGACCCGCCCCTGAATCGACCCGCGATGGTGAACCGGGAGCCATGGCTGCTCGCGGTTTACCATCGCGGGTCGATGCCCCCGGCCCGGCCGGCGGTCAGTTCGCCGGGCTGACCGAGGACATGTTGAAGTCGGGGATCCGTACCGCGGGCATGCGGGTGAGCGTGAACCAGTCCGCCCATTCCCGCGCCATGGTGCGGGTGGTGGCGCCGATCTCGGCCAGGCGGCCGAGCAGGTCGACCGGTGACTCGTTGAAGCGGAAGTTGTTGACGGCCCCGGTGACCTCACCGTTCTCCACCAGGTAGACCCCGTCCCGGGTGAGGCCGGTGAGCAGGAGCACCTCGGGATCGACTTCGCGGATATACCACAGGCTGGTGAGCAGGAGCCCGCGTTTCGTCGAGGCGATCATCTCCTGCAACGACGCGGAGCCTCCGCCGTCCAGGATCAGATTGTCGATCATCGGGGTGGTCGGGACCCCGGTGGCACGGGCGGACGCGCGGGTCTCCACGAGGGCGGCGAGGGTGCCATCCGAGATCCAGTCGGTGGGCCTCAGCGCCAGTCCGTTGTCGAAGACGCTGGACATCGACGAGGAGGACTGCGCGGTCACGAAGGGGGTCGTCGCGAGTTCCGGGTCGTGCGGATCGCTGGCCAGCCGCAGCCCCGCCGGTCCGATCGCCTCGCCGAGACGCGTGCCGCCGCCGGCCCGGCTGAAGACCGTCCGGCCCTCGGCCGCGTCCCGACCGGCAGCCGTCCAGTACATGTAGATCATCAGATCCGCCACCGCGGAGGGCGGCAGCAGCGTCTCGTACCGGCCGGCCGCCAGTTCCAGCGACCGTTTGCACCAGGCCAGCCGGTCGCGCAGCGCCGCGTCGGTACCCGCGACGTCGACGTCGGTGAAGTCACGGGTCGACTGGCCGTGCCAGACCGAGCCGCCGGGAACGCCGCTCTTGGCGTTCCACTCCACGCTGCCGGTCGGCTGGCTGTACCGCAGCCGCAGCCCCGTCGACGTCCCGAGCCACGTGGTGGTCAGATTGTGCTCGGCGAAGCCGAACAACCGCCGCCCGCCCGCCCGCGCCGCGGCGAACGCCTCCGCGAGGTCTCGGGCGAAGGAGGCGAACACCGTGGTGCTGGTCCGGGCGGCCGGATCGGTGAAGGCCTCGGCCGCGTCACCCGCCGACCCCGCACCCGCCGACCCCGCACCCGCGCCGACGTCCGTCGTGTCCAGCCCGAGCAGGTCCGTGTAGTCCTCGGCATCCTCTGCCTCCCGGGCCGCGTCCTCGGCGGCGCGGACGAGTTCCGCGAGGCCGTCGGCATCGGTGGGATGCGGCAGGTCGGTGGGACGCGCGGTGGGGTGGCCGCCGGAACCGGGGGAGTCGATGGTGGAGGCCGTCCGCACCCCGAACGAGCGGCCGATGACGCTGATGACGGTGATCGACCGATCCCGGCTGGCGCCGTTGGTCGTCAACGTGTTGTTGGCCCAGCGCAGGTTCACCGCGCTGGACTCGGTGGCGATCACTACGCAGCCGTCCGCCTTCGACAGGCCCAGGGCGCGTTCGACGATCTCATGGGCGGTCTCGCGCACCGTGCTTCCTCCGTCGGCTGGGGCTGGTTGCGGTCCGGCCGGCCGGCTCATCGACCGGCCTCTCGGCGAGCATTGAGAATGTTGGTGGCGCGGAACAGAGCCGACGGGCAGCCGTGGCTGACGGCCGCGACCTGGCCGGGTTGGCCCTTGCCGCAGTTGAACGCACCGCCCAGCACGTAGGTCTCGGGGCCTCCCACGGCCTCCAGGGATCCCCAGAAGTCGGTCGTCGTCGCCTGGTAGGCGACGTCGCGGAGCTGGCCGACGATGCGACCAGCGCGGATCTCGTAGAACCGCTGGCCGGTGAACTGGAAGTTGTACCGCTGCATATCGATCGACCAGCTCTTGTCCCCGACGACGTAGATACCGCGGTCGACCCGGCTGATCAGCTCCTCGGTCGACGGGCCGCCGGGCGCCGGGAGCAGGGAGACGTTCGCCATCCGCTGGATCGGCACATGGGCGGGGGAGTCGGCGAACGCGCAGCCATTGGAGCGGTCGACCCCGAGCACGGCGGCATTGCGGGCCGCCATCGCCCGGTCGAGCTGATAGCCGACGAACTGGCCGTCGCGGACGATGTCGAACCGGCGGGTCTGCACGCCCTCGTCGTCGTAGCCGATGGTCGCGAGCCCGTGCAGGGCAGTGCGGTCCCCGGTGACGGTCATCGCCGGGGAGCCGTACCGCAGCGTGCCCAGCTGGTCGAGGGTGACGAAGGAGGTACCGGCGTAGGCGGCCTCGTAGCCGAGCGCCCGGTCGAGCTCGGTGGCGTGCCCGATCGACTCGTGGATCGTCAGCCACAGGTTCGACGGGTCGATGACCAGGTCGTACGGCCCTGGTTCGACTGAGGAGGCCCTGGACTTCTCGGCGAGCAGACCCGGGATCAGATCGATCTCGCTCTCCCAGTCCCAGCAGCCGGCCGCGGGGCCCGCCACCAGCCACTCCCAGCCTCGACCGACGGGCGGGGCGATCGTGCGCATCGACTCGAAGCCGCCCGCGGGATCGACCCGGGTCGCCTCGATCTGGCAGATCACCCGCATCCGTTGCTGTGTCGTCGTGGTCCCGGTCAGGTCGGCGTAGTACTTGTTCTCCATCACCGCGCTGAACCGGCCGTCGACATGGTCGACCTCGTGCGCCGCGAACAGCGTCCGACACAGGCCGCCGACCCGTTCGACCCGGTCCCGGGCGTCGACCGCGAACGGATCGGTCGCGTAGGCCGAGACCCAGACCGCGTCGGTGTGGGTCGGTTCCGCGGCGAGTTCGACTGGTTCGGAGTTGAGCGGGGCGGCGACTCGGGCCATCTCGACGGCTTCGCGGGCCAGCCGTGCCGCCTCGGCCGTCGTCAGGTCGACGCCGGCGGCGAAACCCCAGGTGCCGCCGTGCACCACCCGGACAGCCAAGCCCAGCGTCGCGCCTTCATGGCGACTTTCCAGCGAGGCGTCGCGGAACGACAGCGAGGAGTCCTTGAGCCGTTCGACGCGGATGTCGGCGTGCGTCGCACCGAGATCACGTGCGGTCTGCAGAGCCGCGTCGGCGAGTGCGGTGCGCGGCAGGGCGAGGAACTCGCCGTCGATCTCGTGAGCCGGCAGCCCGGATGAGGCCGAGTCCTGGACGAGGGGTGCCATGTCCCTATCCTGGCCCGTCTGTGCGACGGGTGTCGGGGCGGCATGCCCGGGTGTCGGGGCGGCATGCCCGGGTGTCGGGGCGGCATGCCCGGATGACGCTGCGCATGCGGACGCTGCGGGAGCGCGGGAGCGCGGGACCGGGAGGCGATGCGTGTCCGGATCCGGCCGGGCAGGTGTCAACGCGGCGGTCCACCGGGAATCCCCGTCGTCGACCGGGAACCGTCCGGAGGGTATTCATGGAGAGTACCCGGCCCGGTATGCGGCCCGATCGTGATCGGGACGGACCGGAATGCCCAGGAAGATCATCGTGGTTATGGGAAAAGCCGCTCCAGGACGATCGCGACCCCGTCCTCATCATTCGACACGGTGATCTCGTCGGCAGCGGCCAGTACTTCGGGATGGGCATTCGCGACGGCGACCGCGTATCCGGCCCAGGCGAACATCGGTAGATCGTTCGGCATATCTCCGAACGCGATGACGTCGGCGGCGACCACCCTCCGCCCGGCGGCGAGTTCAGCCAGCGCCACCGCCTTCGACACCCCCGGCCCCGCGATCTCGAGAAGGTCCGCGCTGGAGGTTGTGACGACGGCGTCCACCCCGGCGAGTTCGACGATGGCGTCGTACACTTCCGTGAACGGAGCGCCCCCCCGCCGGACAAGCAGTTTCGTCGCCGGCAGGACGCCCAGCAGCTCCGAGAACTCCGCGACGATCTCCTTGGGATCCGGCCACATCGCCTCGAAGGCGGGTTCCCGGCCGAAGCGCACGCCGCTTTCGACCGCGAACACCGCGTCGGGAACCGCGGCGCGGATCGCCGCCGCCAGCCGCAGGGCCGTGGCCGATTCCAGACAGCGCTGGCTGACCGGCTCGCCGGAGTCGAGATCGAAGACCAGCGCGCCGTTCGCGCAGATCGCGAGCCCGGAGACCTCGGTCTGGGCGACGACACCAGCCATCACCCGGCTGGGTCGTCCCGTCACGAACACCACGGTCGCCCCGGCGCGTTCCACCCGGCGCAACGCCCCGCGGGTGCGTTCGGACACCGTGCCGTCGCTGCGGATCAGCGTCCCGTCCAGGTCGGTGGCGACGATCGCGGGCGGCAACACAGTCATCAAGTCAACCAGCAACATGGCGGCCGGTGCAGGGACCCCGGTGCAGGACTCCGTCGCACCGGCTTGCCGGCTGGCCGCGGAGCGCGTGTCTGTGGTCGTCGTGTGCCGCTCCGCACCGCGGGCCCGCGGCGCGGAGGTTGTCCGCCCGGTGACGGGTAGCATGCCGAGCATGCTCCCTGCCGATCGGCCCGCCGTGCCATCCGTCGGCGCATCCGATTCGTCGAACGTATCCAACCTGAAAACATTCGACGAACTCTTCGTCGAGCTTGCCGAGAAATGGCGGCGTCGGACACCCGGCTCGGGAACTGTCGCCGCGCTCGATCAGGGCGTCCACCATCTGGGCAAGAAACTGGTCGAGGAGGCCGCTGAAGCGTGGATGGCGGCCGAGCACGAAGGCCGGGGAAGGGCCGCCGAGGAGATCTCCCAGTTGCTCTACTGGAGTCAGCTGCTGATGATTTCTCTAGGCCTTTCGTTGGACGACGTATACTCCCATCTGTGATCGATTCCCTGCCCTTTCTCGTAGACGCTGAGTAGTGACGATGCTTCGTATCGCGGTTCCGAACAAGGGGGCGTTGTCGGCCGCCTCCGGTCAGTTGCTCTCCGATGCCGGCTACCTCGCGCGGCGCGAGGGGAGCGAGCTGGTGATCGCCGATGTCGAGAACGACATCGAGTTCTTCTTCCTGCGCCCTCGGGATATCGCTGTCTACGTCGGGTCGGGTCTTCTCGATCTTGGTATCACCGGGCGTGATCTCCTCCTCGACAGCAATGCCGCCGCCGAGGAGCTCGTTCCGCTTGGATACGGGTTCGCCACGTTTCGTTACGCCTCTCCGGAGGGGACGCTCGCGGACATCACGGAGCTCGCCGGCAAGCGGATCGCGACGTCGTTCCCCGCGCTGGTCCGAGCCGACCTTGCCGGTCGGGGGGTCACCCCGGGTGGCATCGTGACTCTGGATGGTGCGGTCGAGACGGCGGTGCGGCTCGGTGTCGCGGACGCGGTCGCCGACGTGGTCGAGACCGGCCGTACGCTCAAGGCCGCGGGTCTGGAGCTGCTCGGCGAGCCGGTCCTGCGCTCGGAGGCCATCGTGATCACCAAGAGGGGCGCGGACCTGTCCCCTTCGCATGAGCGTCTGCTGCGCCGGATCCAGGGGGTTCTGGTCGCCCGGCGGTATGTGATGATGGACTACGACGTTCCGACGGCCGTGCTCGACAAGGCATGCGAGATCACGCCAGGCTACGAGTCCCCGACGGTCTCTCCGTTGCAGCGTGAGGACTGGGTCGCGGTGCGGGCAATGGTGCTGCGCGCCGAGGTCAACCGCATGATGGACGACCTCTGGGAGCTGGGTGCCCGGGGCATCCTCGTCTCCGGGATTCAGGCCTGCCGCCTGTAATCCCTGCCACCCGGAGCTACCTGTGCAGGATGAGCGACATGCCCTCGTTGCGGGTAGCGGTGCTGAGGAACTGGCCACGCACCGCGGATGTCACCGTGGTGGCCCCGGGCTTGCGCACACCGCGCATCGACATACACAGGTGCTCCGCCTCGATGACGACCATCACCCCGCGCGGGTCGAGCACCTCGACGAGGGCGTCCGCGATCTGCGAGGTCAGCCGTTCCTGGACCTGCGGGCGACGGGAGTAGAGGTCGACCAGCCGGGCAAGCTTCGACAGGCCCGTGATCTGGCCCTTGCTGTTGGGGATGTAGGCGACGTGCGCCTTGCCGGAGAACACGACCAGATGATGTTCGCATAGCGACGAGAAATCGATGTCGCGGACCAACACCATCTCGTCGTGGCCCTCATCGAAGACGGTGGTCAGGACCTCGGAGGGATCCCGGCCGAGACCCTCGACGGCTTCCCGGTAAGCCCGCGCGACCCGGTCCGGGGTCTTGCGAAGACCCTCGCGGTCCGGGTCCTCGCCGATCCCGATCAGTAGCTCACGAACTGCGCGTGCGACTCGGTCGTGGTCGAAGGGACGGACCTGCCGCGGCCTGCCATTGCCCGGCGCCAGGGTTGACGCAGCCGGTCCGTCGCCGTCGCCGTCGCCGTCGCCGTCGGGGTCCGGGATGCCGAAACCGTCCATTCCTGGGGCCTCCGCCGCGGGAGATGATTCACTTCGTCGTTCGCCCGCGGCAGTGGACGCCTCGTCGGAATAAGACGTCAACGGCGTCTCCTCTCGTCGTCGCTCGGCCAGCTTGGCGGGGCCCACGGGTTGGCGATCCTCGGCCCGTCATGGGCCGGACCCTCGCCTCCGGGGGGCGCCGGCGCGCCCTGGCCCTGGGGATAACCGTGCCCCCCGGGGCTGCCATTCCCACCCGGACCACCGACATCCGTGCCGTGCGGCACGCCCCCGCCCGGGCCGGACGGGTCGACCCCGGGGCCCGAGCCCGCGGGTGCCCCCGGCACGCCGGCGGGCTGACCGTGACCGCCGGCCCTGTTGCCCCCGGTTCCGTTGCCGCCCGGTCCGCGTCCGGCGGCACCATTACCGTGGCCCGGGTCGTTCACCAGGTCGGCGACATCCGCCGTCAGCAGGCCGAGCTCGGCCGGGGTCTGCACCGGTGGCCGGTCGGAGGGGACGCGACGCCCCACCCCGGTGTAGATGCCACGCACGGGGCGTTTCTGGACCGTCGCGAAGACCTCGGCGACCTCGTCCTTGCTCAGCGTCTCGGTGTCCATCAGCCGCAACACGAGGTTGTCCAGTACGTCCCGGTAGGTCACCAGGATCTCCCAGGCCTCGTCGTGTGCGGCCTCGATCAGCCGGCGCACCTCGATGTCGATCTCACTGGCGACCTCTTCGGAGTAGTCGCGTTGGTGGCCGACCTCCTTGCCGAGGAAGACCTCGCTGTTCTCGGTGCCGAACTTGATCGCGCCGAGCTTGTCGCTCATCCCGTACTGGGTGATCATTGCTCGCGAGATCTGGGTGGCCTTCTCGATGTCGTCGCTCGCCCCCGTGGTCGGGTCGTGGAACACCAGCTCCTCGGCGGTGCGCCCGCCGAGCAGGACGGCGAGGCGGTCGAGCATCTCCGAGCGGGTCGAGAGGTACTTGTCCTCCAGGGGAAGCTGCATCGTGTACCCGAGCGCGCGCCCCCGGGGCAGGATGGTCACCTTGTGCACCGGGTCGGAGTTGGGCAGCGCGTGCGCGACCAGGGCGTGGCCGCCCTCGTGGTAAGCGATGCGCTTCTTCTCCTTGTCGCTCATCGCGCGGGTCTTGCGCTCCGGTCCCGCCATCACGCGGTCGATGGACTCCTCGAGCAGCGCCGACGAGATGAATTTCAGGTTGGAGCGGGCGGCCAGCAAGGCCGCCTCGTTCAGTACGTTGGCGAGATCGGCACCGGTGAACCCGGGGGTCCGCCGGGCGATGACCATCATGTCGGCGTCCGGGCCGATCGGCTTGCCCTTGGCGTGCACCCGCAGGATGGCCTCGCGGCCGAGCAGGTCCGGCCGATCCACGACGATCTGCCGGTCGAAGCGGCCGGGCCGCAGCAGGGCCGGGTCGAGGATGTCGGGCCGGTTCGTCGCAGCGATGAGGATGACCCCGCCCTTGACGTCGAACCCGTCCATCTCGACCAGGAGCTGGTTGAGCGTCTGCTCCCGCTCGTCGTGGCCACCGCCGAGTCCCGCTCCGCGGTGGCGGCCCACGGCGTCGATCTCGTCGACGAAGATGATGGCGGGCGCGTTGGCCTTGGCCTGTTCGAACAGGTCGCGAACCCGACTGGCGCCGACACCGACGAACATCTCGACGAAGTCGGAACCCGAGATGGAGTAGAAGGGCACCCCGGCCTCACCCGCGACGGCCCGGGCCAGCAGCGTCTTGCCGGTTCCCGGCGGGCCGTAGAGCAGGACCCCCTTGGGAATCTTGGCTCCGATCGCCTGGAACTTGCCCGGGTTTTCGAGGAACTCCTTGATCTCTTCGAGCTCCTCGATGGCCTCGTCCGCACCGGCCACGTCGGCGAACGTCGTCTTCGGCGTGTCCTTGCTCACCAGCTTCGCCTTGGACTTGCCGAAGTTCATGACCCGGTTACCGCCGCCCTGCATCTGGTTCATGAAGAAGAACAGCAGAAGGACGACCAGTAGTACGGGCAGCAGGTTCAGCAGGAGCGAGACCAGGATGTTTCCACGGTCGACCGAGACGTCGTAGGCGACCCGCTTGTTGCGGAGCTCGTTCGCCAGGACGACACCCTGTTCGGTGACATAGGACGACTCGAACTTCTGGCCGTCCTTCGTCTGGATCTGGATGAGCTGCTTCGAATCCTGGATCTTGGCCTTCGCCACCTGGCCTTCGTCGATCTGCTGCTGGACGAAGTTCAGGTCTCGCTTGCCGTACTCACTGGGACCCGAGAGGACGCCCGTCGTGAGAATGATCACGAACAGGACCAGGAGCAGCAGTGGCACCCAGCCGCGGAAGATTCTTCTTGGAGTCATCTGTCTGGAGCACCGGACACGAGCGCTCCACCCTCCTGACGTGTGTGCTGCCCTCGATCGGGATTCCCTTGTGCCGAGGGTACCGCCGGTGCGCGCATCTCACCGCGCGTACATCCGACCAACGGATCGGCGGCCCGCGCTGTTCCGATCGTGGCGGTCTGATGGTGTTCGGTGTTTCGCTCGTGGCGGATGCGGTGACCGAGGGCGTATCCGAACGGGCGGAAGGCCGGCGGGCTCAGGCCGGGGCGCCCCTCTCGATCGCCGCGGGCGTGAGGGTCCCGACAAACGGCAGGGTTCGATAGTACTCCGAGTAGTCAAGGCCGTACCCGACGACGAAGGCGCCGGGAAGATCGAAGCCGACATATCGGACATCCACGTCCACGGTGACAGCCTCGGGCTTACGGAAGAGCGCCAGGACCTCGAGCGAGGCGGGGCCGCGTGAGCGCAGGTTCTTCAGCAGCCAGGACAGGGTCAGCCCGGAGTCGATGATGTCCTCGACCACCAGGACGTCCCGGCCCTCGATCGACCGGTCCAGATCCTTGAGGATGCGCACCACCCCGGACGAGGAGGTTGACGACCCGTACGAGGAGACCGCCATGAACTCCATGGTCAGCGGGACCGTCAGCGCGCGGGACAGGTCCGCCATGACCATGACGGCGCCCTTTAGCACGCCCACGAGCAGGATCTCCCGGCCGGCGTAGTCGGCGTCCACCCTGGCCGCGAGCTCAACGATCTTCGCGGCGATCTCGTCCGAGCTGACCAGGACCTCGGCGATGTCGGGATGCGGGCTGTGCCGGGGGCCGTCATGGGCGCCTCCGGCGTCGGGGGTCGTCGTCACGGTCTGACTCACCTGGTCGTCCTCCTCGATGTGTGGCGCGGTGACGGCATCCGACCGTCGGGCGGCGGGGCCGGCTGGCGGCGATGGAGGAACCACCGGCCCGGTCAGCGTGACCCTGTTCTCCCATCGCCGGGCGAGCACTCCGGTGGGAAGCGGTACCGGCTTCTGCCCGCGCCACCGCGTCACCAGCTCCTCCACCGCCCAGATGTGCTCCGCGCGCAGCGCGGAGGCCGACGCTCCGACGTCGATGGCCGCCCGGCGCAGCAGCCGACCGCGGACCGCCGCGGTGAGCCCGGCCAGCGCGGCGACGTCGAAGGCGACCTCGCCGGTGCACGGCCGGCCACGAGCCCTGACGACCTTGCCGTAGACCTCGGCGGCCATGGCGTCCAAAGCGTCCGCGTCGGCCCGCAGCAGATCGGCACTGCGCGCCAGCGACTCGGCGATGCCCGGGCCGAGCTCCGTCTCCAGCACTGGCAGGACCGTGTAACGCACCCGGGACCGGGTGAACGCTGGGTCCCGGTTCGTCGGGTCATCCCACACCTCGAGCCCCTCGGCGAGGCAAGCGGCCCTGGTGTCCGCGCGGCGGATCCCGAGCAGTGGCCGGCGAAGCAGGCCGTCGTCAGCCGACATCCCCCCGAGGGAGCGGGCGCCCGCGCCCCGCGCGAGCCTCAGCAGCACCGTCTCGGCCTGGTCGTCCAGCGTGTGGCCGAGAAGCACCGCCCGGGCGCCGAGCCGGTCGGCGGCCGCCGCGATCGCGGCCCGCCGTGCCTGTCGGGCGATCCCCTCGGAGCGAGCGGTGTGCTCGGTCAGGACCTCCACCGGATCCAGGCCGAGGGCCCGACCCTGGCGGGCGACGCGTTCCACCCGTTCGGTCGAGCCGGTGTCCCAGCCATGATCGACCGTGACCATGCCGGCCCGCAGGGCGCGGCGGGGGGCGACGAACGCGAGGGCCGCGGCGAGCGCCAGGGAGTCCGGGCCGCCGGAGCAGGCGACCAGCACTAGTCCGCCGGGTGGCAGGTCGGTGACTGCGCGGCGAACCGCCAGCCTGACTGCCGCGACCGCGGGAGTGGGAGATCTCGACGAGTGAACCGTGCGCGGAGCCGGATCGCCCGGTCGGACGTCGCCGGCATGGCCGGTGTGGTCCTCACCGGCGATCGGTGGGGTCACAACGTCGGCCGGAAGGCGGATGTGGAACAGGCCGGGGAGTCGGCGGCCCCGACGACCCCCGCGGCCCCGACGACCATGGTGCTCACGCCGAGATCGGCGGGCGGCTGCCCAGGACCCGTTGCATCCAGGCGGTGGGATCGACCAGCTCGGCGCGGGTCGGCAGCGCCGCCGGTGACTCCCAGACGGTGTTGAAACCCGTCACCCCAGCCTGCGCGACCACCGCACGCACGAACGCCCCGCCCTGACGGTACTGCTGCAGCTTGAGATCGAGACCGAGGAGCCGACGGACGAACCGGTCGATCGGCGATCCCCCGCCGCGGCGACCCTCGAACTTCGTCCGGATGTCGGCGACGGTGGGTACGATCTTCGGCCCCACCGCGTCCATCACCTGGTCGGCGTGGCCCTCCAACAACGTCATGATGGCCTGGAGGCGGTCGAGAACCGCTCGCTGGGCTGGGGTCTGTAGCGCCTCCACGACGCTCGGGCTGTCGGCCTCCCGGTCGAACACCGCCCCGCGCAGCGCGCTCATCGCCGAGCGGACGCGGCCCGCGAGGACGTCCGGATCGAGGTCCGTGGCCTCAATGAACGCGGTGATCTCGGACTCCAGGTGGGTCCGCAGCCACGGCACGGCGGTGAACTGACTGCGATGGGTCTGCTCGTGCAGGCATACCCACATCCGGAAGTCTCGCGGCACGACCCCCATGGCCGCCTCGGCGTGCGCGATGTTCGGCGCGACCAGGCTGAGGCGCCCGACCGACCCCGGCACCCCGACCGACCCCGGCACGTCGGGCGGACCCGGATCGTCCCTCCCGGCCTGGTACTCCTCCGGCGGGAGGAAGACCTCGTACTGGCCCAGCACCTTGCCGGCCAGATAGGCCAAGGCTGTGCCGATCTGGACCCCGGTGACCCGCCGACCGACCGCCGCGGCGAGGTTGCCGCGCTGCTGTTCGGACAGTTTGCCCAGCAACGGGGAGGTCAGCACCCGCAGACCGGCGACGTTGGAGCGGACCCACTCCAGCCGGTCCACCACGGTGATGGGGGTGGCCGGCCCGGCGGGAGTGAGCCGGGTGTAGTCCTCGACGTGCCGCTCGGCCTCGACGGCCAGTCGCCGCAGCTCGGAGACGACCTCGCCGGCCTGCTCCCGCGAGATCTGCGGGCCGGGGCGAACCAGTTTCCTCGCCGTCGTCACGGCGAGTTCCCAGTCGACCAGCTCGGCGTCCACGAATCCGAGCGTACCGGGCTCGCCCGTCGTCTGGGTCCGATCATGAACCGTGCCGAGAACGGGATGGGACGCGCCGGGGCGCCGACGGTCCCGCCCAGGTCGACGGTCCCGCTCAGGTCGACGGTCCCGCTCAGGTCGGTGGGCGCGATGCTGCCGGCGGGATCGCCGCGGTCGTCGACCGGGCCGGGGTGCATCCGCAGCCGGTGAGCGCCGCGGCGGCCCGGTCGAGGGCGGCCTTGGTGCTGCCCGCCTCCTCGGCGGGCGAGAGGAACGCGAAGAGGAGCAGCCTGCCGTCCGCGTCGACGAGCTGGCCCGCGAGGCTGCTGACGTTGTGCAGAGTGCCGGTCTTCGCCCGGACGTCACCCGCTCCGATGGCGGTGTCGCCAGTGGTGTAGCGATCACCTAGCGTACCGGAGAACCCGGCTACCGGCAGCCCCGTGAGAATGGTGCGCAGCGCCGGCCGACCGGGGAGGACGGCGGCGCGCAGGATGGCCACAAGGGTCATGGGCATGATCAGGTTTGCGGTGGACAGGCCGCTCACGTCGGCCAGTGCCATCCCTGCGACGGGGAGGCCCGCCTCGGCGAGGACGTCCCTCACCGCGCGGGTGGCGCCGGTGAACGAGGCGGGCAGGCCCCGCCGATGGGCGACGAGCCGTCCCAGGCTCTCGGCGAGATCGTTGTCTGACTGGGTGAGCATGCGTTCGACCAAGACCCGCACCGGGGGGCTGTAGACCGCCGCGACCCGTTGTGCGGCCGGGTCCGCCGGGCCGGTGGCCACCGATCCAACGGATACTCCGGCGGTCATGAGCGCCGCGGCGAAGGCCGTGGTCGCGGCGGCGGCCGGGGTGGGGCTGCGCGGTCCGATGGCTTCCGGTGCCGACCGTCCGGCGTCGACCTCCAGCGCCGAGACCGGGGCGACGTCCCCGTCGGTCACGTAGTTGTCGCGCCATCCTGGTGCCCGGTCCGGACCGACGAACAGCCCTCCATCGCCGATCACCCGAGCCGCCGAGGTGATACCCGCGGCCCGGACCTGAGCGGCGAGATCGCTCAGCCGGGCCAGAGCCGGATAGCCGTCGGGCGCGGTGGAGGCGGTCAGGGTCGGATCTCCGCCGCCGACGAGCCACAGTGTTCCGCCTGATGTGCGGGCGTTCCCGCCCGCGGGCGGGCTGTAGACCACGGTGGTCCGCAGCCGGTCGTCGGGGAAGGTGGTCAACGCGGCCGTGGCGACCGCGGTTTTCAACGTGGAGGCCGGTGCCACGGGGATGCGGGACCGGACGTCGAGGAGCACCCGACCCGACTGCGCGTCTATGACGAAGGCCGCGGGCCGCGCCAGAACGGGATCACCCAGCGGGCCGGCGAGGCGGGCCGCCACCGCCGCGGGCTGCGGGATCGGCGCGGCCGGATCGAGACCGCCGAGCACCGCAGCGCCCGCGCGGTCGGACCCGCTGCCGGCGAGTTCCGCGGCTGATCCGGTGGTGGGACCGACGGACAGGGAGCCGGCGAGCAGCGCGCCGGCCAGGGCGGTGAGCCCCCCTACCCGGGCGACCGGTGCGGCTGACGTCACTCACCGACACTACGCAACCAGCGGGCGGTCGGCGACGGCGCGGCGGGTGAACCCGGATCCGTCGCCGCCGGCCTGCCCGGCGGTGTCCCGCCGCGACGGGACACCGGGGGTGCGACGGGACACCGGAGGTGTCGTGTCGGCGGGCGGCACTGGTACGAAGAAGGCCCCACCGGGCGTGTCGCCGGTGCCCATCATGGTTTCGGTGCCCGGGAGATCCGGCGGTGGAAACGTGGTGGTGCCGGTGCGGTTCGGGTGGGAGGCGGCGTCCGCGACACTAGGTGCGCCGTCGTGGGTGTGACGCCTCGTTGTGGTCACTGGGGTGGGTGGCCCGCGCCCCGGGCGGAGCACATCCACCGCCTGGCAGAGCACGACGTACGGCACCAGCACGACGTACTTACTGCGCTACGAGCACGGTACGGCTCGAACGAGCACCATGTGACAAACGGCGATCGCTCCGGTGCGGACCGGGCGAAGACGAAGGAGACAGGGAGCGGAGTGGACCTTGAGTTCGATGTGACCATCGAGATCCCCAAGGGGCAGCGCAACAAGTACGAGATGGATCACCACACCGGCCGTATCCGGCTTGACCGGATGCTGTTCACCTCCACCCACTACCCGTCGGACTACGGGTTCATCGAGGGAACCCTCGGGCGCGATGGTGATCCGCTGGACGCCCTCGTCCTGCTGGAGGAGCCGACGTTCCCGGGCTGCCTGGTGCGGTGCCGGACGATCGGCATGTTCGAGATGACCGACGAGAAGGGGCCGGACGACAAGGTTCTCTGCGTGCCGGTGGCCGACGTCCGGCAGGAGCACCTGCGGGATCTGCGGCACCTGCCGGAGTTCGACCGGTTGGAGATCCAGCACTTCTTCGAGGTCTACAAGGACCTCGAGCCCGGTAAGTCGGTGGAGGGCGCATCCTGGGTGGACCGCAAGGAGGCTGAGCGGGAGATCCTGGCGTCCATCAAGCGGCTGCGCGAGGCGGAGGCCGCGGAGGCGGACGGGCACGACCAGGAGGCCGAACCCAGGTCGGCCTGATCCCTCCGTCCGGCTTGTGGTATCCGTGACGACCTGTCCCACGTCCCAAGCGGGGTGGGACAGGTTCAGGAACCCACGCGGGGCGGGAGCAGGCCCGGCGCCAGCCCGCCGCCGGGCCGGACGTGCCGGCCATGACGGTTACCTGGCGCATAATGATCGTGCGAGCGGAATCGGGGAGTGAGCCGGAGGCGGGGATTGAACCCGCGACCTATCGCTTACGAGGCGATTGCTCTGCCACTGAGCTACTCCGGCGAACGGCCAGGACTGCACTGGCCCGGGTCGAGTATGCCAGATGCGTCGGCGGGCTCGACCCGGCTGGTGGTCCGGTGGCTGTTCGCGGACCGAGATGCCCGCCGTCGCCCCGGATCCCAGCCGTCCACGGTGATGCCACCAGTGGCGGGCACGGTCTGGAATGCCTCCGTCTCAGGCTGTCATGGCGAGGGATGTGCTATGTCGTCAAAATGGCCCTGAGTCGGCAAATTATCTTCTTTATGTTACATTTAGTTAGTTTTGGGTGCTGCAACACCGTAAATCGCCACCCCCGGTCGCAGTGGTTCCGATGAGGATGCGTAGGGTTTCGCACCATGACCGGGGCCGGAGACGCTGCACCAGCAGCGACGACGCGAGGAGCCTCGCTCCTCGTCGCTGAGGACGATGAGGCATCTCGCACAGCACTTGCGCGCAGTCTGGAGAGATTCGGTTATCGGGTGCTGGAGGCCGCGGACGGCGAGGCCGCTCTTCGGCTCTTCCAGACCACCGAGATCGATCTAGTGGTGCTGGATGTCGCGATGCCCAGGATGGACGGCTTCGCCGTCCTGAGCCGCCTCCGCCAGACCAGCGAGGTTCCGGTGATCATGCTCACCGGGCGGGCCGAGGAGGTCGACCGGGTGGTCGGCCTCGAGTTGGGCGCGGACGACTACGTCGTGAAGCCCTACTCGCTGCGAGAACTGGTGGCCAGGGTGCGCGCCCGGCTTCGCCGACGGCCGGCGGAACCGCCGCCGCAGCGCACCGGGGACGGCAGCGACCCGCTCGTCTACGGAGACGTCTCCATCGACCTGCGGGCCCGCGAGGTCGCCGTCGCCGGGGAGCGCATCGATCTGACCGCGCGCGAGTACGAGCTGCTGGCCTTCCTCGCCCGGCATCCTCGGCGGGTCTTCAGCCGGGAGGAACTCCTCGAGCAGGTGTGGGGCACGCGGTTCCAGGACCCCGCCACCGTCACCGAGCACGTCCGGCGGGTACGAACCAAGGTCGAGGGTCGTCCACCGCAGCGCCGGCTGGTCACGACCCTGCGCGGGATGGGCTACCGCTTCGACCCGTGACGTCCTTCCCGCAGGGCCGTCGTTTCCCCGCCGGCCGTCGTTTCCCCGCCGGCTGTGGAGGTGCTGCCCGGGGGGGAGCAGCTCGCCAAGCCACCGGGGTGGGCGGCGTCGTGGACCCGCCGGGAGGCGCAGACATCCGCGCGGTCGCACGAGGTCCGGCCCCCGCCGTCGAGAACCACGACCACCTGCTGACGCGGAACATCGTGCCGCACGACCCGGCCCGCACCGTGTGGGGTCGTCGCCCGGTCTCCGACCGCGGGCACGGCTTCGGCGAACTCCTCGTAGAGGGGATGTTCGTAACGCAGGCAGCACATCAGCCGGCCGCATGCCCCGCTGATGCGCATCGGATTGAGGGCGAGGTTCTGCTCCTTGGCCATCCGCAGGCTCACCGGCTCGAAGTCGTTGAGAAAAGTGGCGCAGCACAGGTCGCGGCCGCAGGAACCGATCCCGCCCTGGACCCGGGCACTGTCGCGGGCGGACAGTTGCCGCAGCTGGACCCGCGCCACCAGCGTCCGGTTGAGATCCCGCACCAGTTCACGGAAGTCGACGCGGCCTTCCGCGCTGAAGTAGACCGTGTAGCCGCCGGTGGCCATCACGTGGTCAACGCCGACGATCTTCATCGGCAGGTCATGCTCACGGGCCAGGCGACGGGCCGCGACACGCGCCCGGGCGCGTCGGCGCCGGGAGACCTGCTCGCGCTGGATGTCGGACGCGTCGGCCATCCCGACGAGCACCGGCAGGTCGCCGATGTCGTCGCTGACCCACTGGGGCGCCCACATGCAGGTGGCGACCTCGGGGCCCTCCTCGGTGGGGACGAGCACCCGGTCGCCGACCCGGGGGCTGCAGGAACCAGGATCGGCATAGTAGAGCTTGCCCCGTGGGGAGAACGCCACCGCGCACATCATCGGCATCCGACCGGTCACCTCCCTGCGCCCGCCGGGTCCCGCCCGGGCGGACCTGGTCGAAGGGCATGTCCGCGTCGCGATCAGGATATGCCCGGCCTTCCGCCCAGACAGGCCATTACGCCGGTTCGTCCCCACCGCCGGTCGCCGGTCGTCAGGTGTCGCGCAGCGCGAGGGTGAGCGACTCCACCGCGAGCAGTGGGACGAGGCCGGGATTTCTGGCCAGTGACGCCCGGGTCGCGAGGACAGCCTCCAGCCGGCGCAGTGTCTGTTCCGGAGTGCAGGCCGCGGCGTATCCGGCGGCCTCGACGCAGTGATCAGGATGGATCGCGTCGACACCGGCGCCGAGCTGTTGGACCAGGACATCCCGGTACAGCCCCGCGAGGTCCACCAGGGCCCGATCCAGCGCATCGAGGACGGTGCGGCGACCTCGGCTCTTCTGGGTCCGCTCCAGCTCCTTGAGGGCCCCCGCGGCACCCCGCACCACCATCGTCCGGCCCTTGGCCCCCGCCTTGGGGGCCCGCGCGGACCTGGACTTCCCGCCGACCGCCGTGGCACCGACGCCGAGCGCGGTTTTCAGCGCCTCGGTCTCCACCTCGTCGCGTTCCGCATTCGCGGCCTCCGCGTCGGTGTTCGCCGCGTTCACCAGATCGGCCGCCGCGGCCAGGCAGTCACCGACCCGGCCGAGCCGGGCCGGGATGCGCAACACTGCCGCCCGGTTGGCCCGGACCCGCTCATCCGAGGCGAGCCGGCGCGCCAGGGCCAGATGACCCTGGGAAGCCCGCGCCGCCGTCTCGGCGACCTGCTCGTCGACTCCCTCGCGAACCAGCGCGTCGCGGACGTCCGTGGCCGAGGGCAGCCGTAGCGCGACCGTCCGGCAGCGGGAACGGATGGTGGGCAGCACGTCCTCCACGGAGGGGGCGCAGAGCAGGAACACCGCCCGATCCGCCGGCTCCTCGAGGGCCTTCAGCAGGGCGTTCGCCGCGGCCTCGGTGAGCCGGTCCGCATCGGTGATCAGCAGGATGCGCCAGCGGCCGGCTGTCGGGGCGCTGGCGGCGTCGCGTACCAGCGCGCGCACGTCCTTCACACCGAGCGAGAGCCCCTCCGGCTGCACGGTTCGCAGATCGGTGGCCGTGTCGGTGAGCACGGTGTGGCAGCCGGTGCACTCGCCGCAGCCCGGCGGCTCGTTCTCGCAGGTGAGGCTTGCGGCGAAGGCGCGCGCCGCATCCTGGTGACCTGCCCCGGTGGGTCCGGTGAACAGCCACGAGTGCGTCATCCCGGCACGGGCGGCAGCCGGTGCGCCGCCTCCACTCGCGAGCCCGGCACTCGCGGCGGACGCCGCGGCGCTCAGCGCCGCGACCACCGCGTCCTGCCCGACGAGCGTCTCCCAGACCGTCACCGGGCCATCATCCCCGAGCCACGCCGGTCGGAGCGCGTCGGTCAGAGCACACCGAGCAGGACGGCTGGCCGATCGATGCGGCTGGCCATGAACGAGCGGATCTCGGCGTGGATCTCCTCCGGTGACCGCGTCGCGTCTAGCGGAAGGTAACGATCGGGCTCCTTCTGCGCCAGCCGACGGAACGTGTCGCGTACCCGGCCCTGGAAGGTCAACTTCCCGGCGTCGTCCGCCTCGGCCGGGCCGTCCGGCGGCCCCGGCGGCCCCGGCGGCCCCGGCGGCGGATCAGGATACGCGGTCATCCGCGCGCGGCGCAGGACGATCTCGGCTGGCAGATCCAACAGGACCGTGACGTCGGGAAGCAGCGCGTGCGTCGCCCACTGGGTGAGGACGGACAGCTCGTCGGTGCTGAGGGCCCGGCTCACGCTCTGGAAGGCGATGAACGAGTCGACGTAACGATCGGTGATGACGATCGCTCCCCGGGCCAGCGCGGGTTCGATCACCTGCGCGACGTGTTCGGCGCGGTCCGCCGCGGTCAGCAGCGCCTCGGTCCGGGGGTGCAGCCGTACCGTCGGGTCGAGGAGAAGTTCTCGCAGGCCCGTTCCCAGCGCGGTGCCGCCGGACTCGGAGGTCACCACCACCTCCCGGCCGGAGGAGGCGAGCCACGTTCGCAGCAGCTCCACCTGGGTGCTCTTGCCTGCGCCATCGATGCCCTCGATCGCGATGAACAGGCCGGTGCGGCGGGGACGTGTGGCCGCCGGCCGCCGGCCGCGCAGCGCGTTCCACAGCTCGGGCCAGACCGCGGCTCCGGTCGGGTCGTCCATCTGCCGATAGGAGAACAGGCCGACCGCGACGGCGAGCAGCCCGCCGGCGAGCAGGACCGCGGTGACGCCGTCCGCGCGGACGTTGATGTCGCCCCACAGATGGATCCTGTGCGAGCCGATGAGGCCAACCAGCCCGGGCGCGGCGGCGAGCACGAGCAGCAGGTCGATGCGGACCAGCGACTGCACCAGGGCGAAGGTACGCCCCCGCAGCTCGTCGGAGACCTCGGCCTGGAGCAGGGTGTATCCGGTCACCCAGGCCACGCCGGCGAACGCCCCCACCGCGACCACGAGGATGCAGGCGATGACCAGGTTCGGGATGATCGCGACGATCACCAGGGTGATACCCGCCCCGGTCACGCAGACGCCGAACAGGCGGGTCCGACTGTAGTCGCCGAGCAGCTTGGGACCGGCGGCCATGCCGGCGGCGAGGCCGACGAACACCGCGCCGAAGAGCACCCCGTACGCGGAGTCGCCGCCGCCCAGGATCTCGACGTAGAGCCGGCCGAGGGCGATGACGCAGCCGGCGCCGGCGAACCCGCCCAGGATGCCCACGACGAGTCCGCGGACCAGTTTGTCCTGGCCGACGTAGCGCCATCCCTCGGCGATGGAAGCCAAGAACCCGGGCTCGGGGCCGGTCTCCGGCCGCGCGGCCCGTCCGATGCCCTTCAGGCCCCAGATCACGATTGCCGAGCCGAGGAACGTCGCCGCGTTGAAGTACAACGCGAGGTCGACCGAGGAGTCATGGAAGAACGACACGCTGGAGCCGAGCGTCCGTGAGATCGTCGCAAGCATCGTGAAGATCGTCGCGGCGATCGGGGCCGTGCCGTAGGTCATGATCAGGCTGAGGGTGTTGGCGGCCGCGAGCCGCTCCTTGGGCACCAGGTGCGGGACGCTCGCGTCCTTCGCCGGCGCCCACACCAGGGTGACCGCCTCCACCAGGAACGATGCGATGAGCAGCCACTTGAGCGTCCCGATGATCGGGATCGACATGAACAGCCCGAACCGCATGACGTCCGTCACGACCATGGTCAGCCGGCGGTCCAGCCTGTCGGCGAGGGCACCGGCGAGTGGGCCCAGGATCAGGGCCGGCATCAACCGGACGATCAGCAGCGAGCCGATGGCGTACGCCTGCCCGGAGAAGCTCTCCTGGAGCTGGGTCACCAGTGCGGTGGTTGCCAGCAGACCCATCCAGTCACCCAGGCTGGACAGGCTGAGCTGAATCCACATCCGGCGGAACGCGGGGATCCGCAGGACGGCCCGGATGTCGCTGTCGCCTCCGGCGGCGATGGTGGACGGCATTGGCGGCGAGGGAACCGTCGTTACCGGATGCCTGCTCGGCGAGCGGCGGACCCGCGGTCGCCGGACGGGCCAGGGTGGGCGCCGCCCGGCGTCCCGATGTCCGGCTGCATGGTCGGTGGCCACAGGGTCTCCTCCGGACGTCTCGACCGGGGTGGTGGACCTGCCGGTCACATTGGACGACTCTGCGTCACCAGAGGTGGTCTCCGTGTCGCCGATGGTGAACGCCGTAACCTCGGAAACCACCCGGGGCGCGTCCGCTTCTCCAGGTTCTCCAGGGCTCCTACCGATCGGCAGCGCCATCAGTCCGTCCGGCGGGTGCCACTGGACGACGGGCTACCGGAGTCATCGGAGCCATCGGAGCCGCCGCCGTCGTCCGTCACCGTCCGGGCGGTCTTGGACCTCGCTGTGCCGGTCTTCGCTGTGCCGGTCTTCGCGGTGCCGGTCTTCGCGGTGCCGGTCTTCGCGGTGCCGGTCTTCGCCGTGCCCGGCTTGGCCTTGGTGGTTTTCGGGCCGGTCTTGGCGGTGCCGGCTTTCGCGGTGCCCCGGGCAGGACGCTTCGCGGTGGCCGGTCCGCGGGCCCGGCGGTCTGCCAGCAGCTCCGCGGCACGCTCATCGGTGATCGTTTCGACCGTGTCGCCCTTGCGCAGACTGGCGTTGGTCTCACCGTCGGTGACGTAGGGGCCGAACCGGCCCTCCCGCACCACCATCGGCTTGCCGCTGGCCGGGTCGGTCCCGAGCTCACGCAGCGGCGGGCTCTGCGCGGCCTGGCGCCGACCGCGGGCCTTGGGCTGGGAGAGCAGCGCCAAGGCCTCGTCCAGGGTCACGGTGAACAACTGATCCTCAGATTCCAACGACCGACTTTCGGCACCCTTCTTCACGTATGGGCCATAGCGGCCATTCTGGGCGGTGACCTCCTCCCCGTCATCCCCCGCACCCAGAATGCGCGGAAGGGTGAGCAACCGCACGGCGTCGTCGAGGGTCAGCGTCTCCAACGACATGCCACGCAGCAGACTGGACGTGCGCGGCGGGTCAGTGTCGGTGGTGACGTAGGGGCCGAAGCGACCCGCCTTCGCCGTGATGGTCGCCCCCGACGCCGGGTCGATTCCCAGCGTCCGGTCGCCACTGGGCGCGGCCAGCAGCCCCAGCGCTTTGTCGACGGTGAGTTCGTCCGGTGCGAGATCGTCCGGCACGCTGGCACGGCGCTCCCCGTGCTGGACGTAGGGGCCGTAGCGGCCCACCCGGACGACCAGCAGGGTGCCGTCGTCGGTCTCGCCGAGGGGGATCGAGTTCACCTCGCGGGCGTCGATCTCTCCGAGCCGCTCATTGACCAGGTGCTTCAGTCCGTCGGCGGCCGGGTCGGTGCCGTCGCCGGTTCCGAAGTAGAAGCGGGTCAGCCAGGCGGTCGAGGCGGCCGTGCCGGCGGCGATGTCGTCGAGGTCGTCCTCCATCGTCGCGGTGAACCGGTAGTCGACCAGCCGGGTGAAGTGGTCCTCCAACAGGCCGACGACGGCGAACGCGACGAAGCTCGGCACCAGGGCCGAGCCCTTCTTCCACACGTAGCCGCGGTCCTGGATGGTGCCGATGATCGAGGCGTAGGTGGACGGCCGACCGATCCCGAGCTCCTCGAGCGTCTTGACCAGGCTGGCCTCGGTGAAGCGCGCCGGCGGGCTGGTGGTGTGCCCGCGGGGGGTCAGCGAGCGGGTGGTCAGTGGGTCGCCCTGCCGTACGTCCGGCAGCCGCCGCTCCCGGTCCTCCAGTTCCGCGTCTGGATCGTCGGCGCCCTCGACGTAGGCGCGCAGGAAGCCGGGAAAGGTGATGACCTTCCCCGATGCCGAGAACTCGGCGTCCTCCCCAACGGACGAGGTCGCGCCGAGCCGGATCGTGGCGCTCGTGCCGCGGGCGTCCGCCATCTGGCTGGCCACTGTCCGCTGCCAGATCAGCTCGTAGAGCCGGTAGGAGTCGACGTCAAGCTCGCCACGAACCTCACCCGGGGTCCGGAAGTGGTCCCCGGCGGGTCGGATGGCCTCGTGGGCCTCCTGCGCGTTCTTGACCTTCTTGGCGTACGTGCGGGGGCGTGCCGGCACGTACTCCGGCCCGTACAGGCTCGCAGCCTGCGCGCGGGCCGCGGTCAGGGCGGTCTTGGACAGGTTCGTCGAGTCCGTCCGCATGTAGGTGATGTAGCCGTTCTCGTACAGCCGCTGCGCCACCTGCATCGTGCGCTGGCTGGAGAAACGCAGTTTGCGGCTGGCCTCCTGCTGCAACGTCGAGGTCATGAACGGTGGGTACGGCGAACGGCGGTAGGGCTTGGTCTCCACCGAGCGCACCGTGAATGCGGCGTCGGCGAGCCGCTCGGCCAGCGACCGGGCGGTGGCCTCGTCCAGCCGCGTCACCCCGGAGGAGACGAGCTGCCCAGTCGGGGAGAAGTCACGACCCGTCGCGATCCGGTTGCCGTTCAGGGCGATCAGGGTTGCCGGGAGCGGGGTCTTCTCGACCCCGTCGCCGCAGGCGGAGCCGGCGCCGGGTCCGCCCGGCCCGGATCCCGGTGTGCCGTCCGCGTCCGACCACGCCTGGCGGGCGACGGTCGCCCCGAACAGGCCCTCGATGTTCCAGTACTCCGCCGAGCGGAACCGCATCCGGGCACGTTCCCGCTCCACCAGGATGCGGGTCGCCACGCTCTGGACCCGGCCCGCCGACAGCCTCGGCATGACCTTCTTCCACAGCACGGGAGAGACCTCGTAGCCGTAGAGGCGGTCCAGGATGCGACGCGTTTCCTGAGCGTTGACCAGGTTCTTGTCGATATCGCGCGGATTGTCGACGGCCCGCTGGATCGCCTGGGGGGTGATCTCGTGGAACACCATCCGCTTGACCGGCACCGTCGGCTTCAGCGTCTGGAGCAGATGCCAGGCGATGGCCTCGCCCTCGCGGTCCTCGTCCGTCGCGAGGTAGAGCTCGCTGGCGTCTTTCACGAGCGCCTTGAGCTTGCTGACCTGCGGTTTCTTGTCCGGCGTCACGATGTAGAGCGGTTCGAAGTCGTTGTTGACGTCGACGCCGAGCCGAGCCCACGGCTTGCCCTTGTGCGCGGCCGGGACATCGGCGGCACTGCGCGGGAGGTCACGGATGTGCCCGATACTGGATTCGACCTGCCACCCCGGACCGAGATAGCCGGCGATCGTCTTCGCCTTCGCTGGCGATTCCACGATCACCAGGCGGTTGCCCGGGCCGGAGCCGGTGGCGCGGCTGCCGTGGGCGCCGGTGGCTCCGCCTGAGCCGTTCGCCGAATGGCCAGCCTCCGTTCGCCCGTTCGCCGTCCGGCTGGTGGCGCCGGCGGGTACGTCGGCCGATGCCTCGCTCGAGCCGGTCTCCGGCGGGAGCCCGGCCTCGGTGGGCTCGGCGACCGGTGCGGATGACCGCGCGGTCGCCCGTGTCGTCGTCTTCGTGCGCGCTGGCACTTCTCTCCTCGGTGCGACGTGCTCGTTTTAGTGCTCTGTGGGGCGAAAGCGTAGGTTGCTTCTACGGAGCGTAGGTCTCGAACATGGCGGATGTTGCGGAGGCGGAGCGCGTTACTGGATCTGGCGGGGGCGGTGCGGGTGTCCGGCGGACGGTGGTCGTGCGGGCGGCGGCCGTCGGAGTGAGAGCGGTGCTTCGCAGCACCGTACGCCGCCATTCCGTCTCGCGGATCCTCCCGTCCGGGTATGGCGACCGTAGCCCGACGCTCACCCACTGCTTCCCGATCCGATGTGGGTGGCACGGATGGTCCGCTGGCGCATCACCCGGCCCACGGGCGGTACCCGATCCCGATTCCGAGGTTCCATCGGTGTGAAACAGCGCCGCCGACCCGCGTGGCCTCGTGCGAGCCGCGGGGGTCGGCGGTGGCGGAGCGATGTGGGTCAGGCGTTGATCTTCTCGCTGGGAGCCGGTGTCGGTTGTGTCATATCGGGCACATCGTTGATCATTGAGCTCCGTCGCTTGGAGATGATGATCACGGCTGCGATGGCGGCGAGGGCGGCGAGGGCGACACCGATGCGCAGCCCCGTGTTCTCGTCCGCGCCCACCGAGTACTTTACGACCGTCGGAGCGATCAGCAGGCTGACCAGATTCATCACCTTGAGCAGCGGGTTGATCGAAGGGCCGGCGGTGTCCTTGAATGGATCTCCCACGGTATCGCCGATCACCGTGGCCGCGTGGATCTCCGAGCCTTTTCCGCCGTGGTGGCCGTCCTCGACCATCTTCTTCGCGTTATCCCAGGCCCCGCCGGAGTTCGCGAGGAACACGGCCATCAGCACGCCGCCGGCGATGGCGCCGCCGAGGAACGCGCCGAGTGGCGGGTATCCTAGGCCGAAACCGACCGCGATTGGGGCGAGAACCGCCAGCGTTCCCGGTGTAATCAGTTCACGGAGCGAATCGCGGGTGCAGATGTCGACGACCGCACTGTAATCCGGCTTCTCGTCGCCGCTCATGATTCCAGGCCTGGACCGGAACTGGTTGCGTACCTCCAGGACGACCCGCCCGGCCGCGCGGCCCACCGCATTGATCGCGAGCCCGGAGAACAGGAAGACCACGGACGCACCCATGGTGAGCCCGACCAGCGCGTCGGGGTAGGCGATGTTCAGGCCGCCAACGATGCCCCGACCCGCCTCGGGCAGCGCTCCGGCGTCGCGGAGAGCCGTCGTGACGGTGTCGGTGAACGAGCCGAACAGCGCCGAGGCGGCGAGCACCGCGGTGGCGATCGCGATGCCCTTCGTGATCGCCTTGGTGGTGTTGCCGACGGCGTCGAGCGAGGTGAGGATGGCCGCACCCGCCTTGTCCATGTCGCCGGACATCTCGGCGATGCCCTGTGCGTTATCGCTCACCGGCCCGAAGGTGTCCATCGAGACGATGACACCCACCGTCGTCAGCAGACCGGTCCCCGCCAGCGCCACCGCGAACAGCGCGATCGTGACGCTGCCGGAGCCGAGCAGGTAGGCGCCAAAGATCGCGGCACCGATAAGCAGCGAAGAATAGACCGCCGACTCCAGACCCACCCCGATTCCGGCGAGGATGTTGGTGGCTGGTCCGGTGAGCGACGCCTTTGCGATGTCCCGCACCGGCCGGCGGCCGGTCTCGGTGAAATACCCGGTTAGCAGCTGAATGGCGGCGGCGAGCACGATCCCGATCAGGACCGCGCCGATCGCGATCACTCGTGGATTACCGGACTGGGTGCTTCCCTGCATCCCGGGGAAATCGGCGAAGCTCGTCGGGAGGTAGAGCAGTGAGACGGCGACGACGCCGATCGCGGACACCACCGCGGAGATGAAGAAACCCCGGTTGATGGCGGACATTCCGGTGCGGTCACCGGCCCGCGGCGACACCGCGAAGATTCCGATGACCGCGGTCACAACCCCGACCGCCGGGATGAGCAGGGGGAACACCAGGCCGCGTTCGCCGAACGCCTCGACCCCGAGAATCAGCGCCGCGACGAGCGTCACCGCATAGGATTCGAACAGGTCGGCGGCCATGCCGGCGCAGTCGCCGACGTTGTCGCCGACGTTGTCGGCGATCGTCGCGGCGTTGCGGGGATCATCCTCAGGAATCCCCTGTTCCACCTTGCCGACCAGGTCCGCCCCGACATCGGCGGCCTTGGTGAAGATCCCTCCGCCTACTCGCATGAACATCGCGAGCAGAGCGGCGCCGAATCCGAATCCCTCCAGGACCTGGGGGGCGGTGTCCCGGAAGACGAGGACCACGGCCGCCGCCCCCAGGAGTCCGAGACCGACGGTGAACATCCCCACCACCCCCCCGGTACGGAAGGCGATACGGACGGCGGCTCGTTCCCCTCGGGTCATGGCGGCGGCGGCAGTGCGGGTGTTGGCCCGGGTCGCCAGCGACATCCCGACGAATCCGACCAACGCGGAGAAGATCGCACCGACCACGAAGAAGATCGACCGACCGATCTTCGCTCCAGTGTTCTCGGCTGGCAGGAGCAGCAGTACGAAGGGGATGACGACGACGAATCCCGCGAGCGTGGTGAACTGCCGTCTGAGATAGGCGGCGGCGCCCTCCTGGACCGCCCGGCCGACCTCCACCATCCTCGGGGTACCTGGACTCGCCGCCAATACCTCACGAACCAGATAACCGGCAACAAGCAATGCGAGGGCTGCGACTATCGCCACACCGGCGACCAGGCCGAGGGCTCTGCCGCTAAGGTCAATTCCAGAGCCCTCGGCCTGTAGGGCTTGGATCGAGGACATGGCTCCTCCCGGTCTGCTCTGTGCGCCCTCCGTGAGGGTGCCGGTGCTCTCGGGCGCCCTCACGGCGGTCGCCACGGCATCGAGACGGTCACGGCCACGCGCCGCATCCGGCGGCGCTTTGGGCGAGATCGGTCGGTTCTTCCCATTTCTAAGCATCTGACCGGTCTCACGGGGAGCACCAAGGGAATCACGGATGGTTGGATCAGCCGTCCATGAGATGCGGCGGAGTCTATCCACACGTCTGTGACGTGCGCTCGTTTTTCAGCAGCGGCGGCCCGGGTCGCGTGCTCTCGGGTACCTCTCACCGCCCCGGCGATAATCCGGAAACGGATCGATTCAGGAATATTCGGCATAAAAAGATCACTCGTGCTGTTACTGACATGGCAGACTGGCGCCGTGGCTCCACCTCCATGTCAGGTTCCATGTGCCCCGCCTTCGGAACCTGGCGCGGGGCGCATGGCGGCACGGTCGGAGGCTGGAACAGTCGCCGGGCCCAGGCAGGGAGACCGGAGAGGTCCTACACCGCGGATTCGCAGGGGTCCGATGTGGCGCCGGTGTGCCAGGTCATCGCGACAACCGTACCCACGCCGTCGGGGCCGCGCCTGATCTCGATCTCGTCGACGAGTCCCTCGATGAGGGCGAGTCCGAGCCCCGGTGGGAAACCAGAGTTGTCCGCCGAGAGATCGTCGTCCGCCGGTTCCGCCCAACCCGGCGGCTGAGTCGACTCGGATCCGAGTTCGAGCAGGGTGGTCGCGGTGACGAGGCCACCGTCCGGACCGGGGGCGACCTCGTCTCCGGTCCGGCCGCAGTCGGCCACCGTGATGGTGAAGGAATCGGCGCCATCGGTGAGCGCGACATGCACCGGGGCCTGCGGCGCATGCCTGCGGTTGACGCGCACCGCTCGGGTGCATGCCTCCGTCACCGCAAGTTTGATCTCGTCGGCCGCGCTGACCGGAACTCCTGCGCGCCGGCTGACCGCCGTCGCAATCATCCTGGCGGTACGAACGTGCCCGTTCAGTGCAGCGAACCGCAGCTCAACGGTGGGCATACGGCGGGCCTGCCTTTCGCGAAAGAGTGATGTTCGGCTCAGTCGCTCGCGGCAAGGGCTTCCTCGATGGAGGAGTGGATGGGGAAGACCTTGGTCAGGCCGGTGATCCGGAAAATCTTCAGGATGCGCTCCTGAGTGCAGACCAGGCGCAGCGAACCCTCGTGCGCACGCACCCGCTTGAGCCCGCCGACGAGGACCCCGAGGCCCGTCGAATCGAGGAACTCGACGCCTTCCATGTCGACGACGAGGTGGTATGACCCCCCGGACACGAGATCGATGAGCTGCTCGCGAAGCTTCGGCGCGGTGTAGACGTCGATCTCGCCGCCCACCACCACGACCGTGTGGTTGCCTTCCTGGCGTGTCGTGAGGGACAGGTCCACGGATCCTCCTTGTGTGCCTCCGGCCGTCCCGTGCTTCGGGCGACCGACATCACGGCGCCATTACCCTCCCACGAGGAGGATCAATCCGGTGTGCCGCGACACAGATCGCGGGCCCGGTGTTGCGGCATCGCCGGCTGATGACGTCTAATGAAATGTATCCCCGATCTTGGCGCTCGTGTGGGGGTCGACCGACTGCATCGGCGGTTTCGGCGCAGCTGGTCCGGCGGGGACACTCCGTGGTCCGTCTGCCGTCTTGTCATCGGCCTCGCTGCCCGTAGCCACGCCGAGATGATCTTCGGCCCGGGGGCCCGAGAGGGCGATGTTCCGGGGGTTCGTCCGGCTGAGGGGCGCCGTGACCGCGTCGAGACGCATATCCTCGATCGTCGTGGGCTCGCCGGTGGATGTCGACGGCGCGGACACGGCCCTTGCCGGGCTGCGCCGCGACGTGCGACGAGCGCGGTGCATGACGCACATCGAGCGCGTCCCGGCTCGGGACGGCTGCCCGGCGCCATGGCCGGACTGGATCGATCCGGTCCTGCGGGGACGGTGGACGGCCGCCGGGATCGCGAGCCCCTGGAGTCACCAGGCAGCTGCCGCCGAGGCCGCATACGCCGGGCGCAGCGTGGTGCTGGCGACCGGCACGGCCTCGGGCAAGTCGCTTGGCTATCTGATGCCGGTGCTGTCCCGGCTGCTCGCCGAGCCCGGTGCCCGGGCACTCTACCTGGCGCCCACGAAGGCGCTGGCCTACGACCAGCTTAGAGCAGTGCGGTCGCTGCGGCTCACCGGTATCCGGGCCGCCGTGTTCGACGGGGACACGCCGCCGGCCGAACGGGACTGGGTCCGGGCGCACGCCGGCCTGGTCCTGACCAACCCCGACATGCTCCACCGTGGCATCCTGCCCTTCCACCGGCGGTGGACCCAGTTCCTGCGCGGCCTGCGTTACGTCGTCGTCGACGAGTGCCACGGCTACCGAGGGGTGTTCGGCGCACACGTGGCCGCGGTGATCCGCCGGCTGCGGCGGATCTGCGCGCGCTACGGGACCGATCCGGTGTTCCTGCTCGCGTCCGCGACCGTCGCCGATCCCGGGGTCTCGGCCGCACGGCTCACCGGTGTGGAGGTCGAGGTGGTCGACGTCGACGGATCTCCGCGGGGGCCACTGGACTTCATGCTCTACGAACCTCCGCTGCTCACGACCGGGCAGAGCTCGCCGGACCGGGGGGGCCCGACCTCCGCGCCCGGCCCGGGCGAGAACGGCGCCCCCGTCCGCCGGTCGGTGACAGCCGAGTCCGCGGACCTGCTGACGGACCTCGTCGCGGACGGTGTGCGCACCCTGGTCTTTGTCCGCTCGCGACGGGCCGCCGAGGTGGTGGCGGTGACCGCCCGCCGCGAACTCGGTCGGATCACCGCGGACCTCGCCGACCGGGTGGCGGCGTATCGGGCAGGCTACCTGCCGGAGGAGCGACGGGCCCTGGAGGAGGATCTCCGCTCGGGCGCCCTGCTCGGGGTGGCCGCGACGTCGGCACTCGAGCTCGGGGTGGACATCAGCGGGCTGGACGCCACCGTCACCGCCGGTTTTCCCGGCACGCTCGCCTCGCTCTGGCAGCAGGCCGGACGCGCCGGGCGGGATGGCCGGCGATCGCTGGCCGTGCTGGTCGCCCGGGACGATCCGCTTGACACCTACCTGGTGCATCATCCCGAAGCCATCTTCGGACGGCCGGTGGAGGCCAGCGTCTTCGACCCCGACAATCCCTACGTGCTCGCTCCGCACCTGGAGTGCGCCGCGGCCGAGCTGGCGCTGACCGAGGCGGATCTGGCGTTGTTCGGACCGACCGCTGCGTTCGCCGTCGACGACCTGGTCCGCCGAGGACGGCTGCGCCGCCGGCCCACAGGCTGGTTCTGGACGCAACGGGCCCGGCCGGATGTGGACATCCGAGGGGCGGGAGGACCACCGGTTCGCATCGTCGAAGCGCGGACCGGTCGGCTCCTGGGCACCGTGGACGCCGCGACCTCGCACACGACGGTGCACGCTGGCGCGGTCTATCTCCACCAGGGATCGAGCTTCGTGGTCGAGGACCTCGACCTCGAGGAATCCGTCGCGTTCGTATGCGAGTCGACGCCGGAATGGACGACCACCGCGCGTGACCACACCGACATCAGGGTGGTGGAGTCGTCGCGATCCCGGGTGCTGCCCGACGTGGAGGTGCACCTCGGCGTGGTCGAGGTCACCAGCCAGGTCGTCGGATACCAGCGGCGGCTGATCGCGACGGGCGAGGTACTCGGGCAGGAGCCTCTCGATCTGCCGCCGCGTCAGCTGCGGACCCGGGCCGTCTGGTACACGCTGTCCGACGACCTGCTTGCCCGAGCCGCGATCGAGCCTGCGGATGTCCCCGGCGCCGTCCACGCCGCCGAACACGCGGCGATCGGTCTGCTCCCGCTGTTCGCGACCTGTGACCGTTGGGATATCGGCGGTGTCTCGACGGCGCTCCATCCGGACACCGAACGCACCAGCGTCTTCGTCTACGACGGACACGCCGGCGGGGCGGGTTTCGCTGAACGGGGATTCCTCCGAATCGGTGCCTGGCTGGCTGCGACCCGGGACGCGATCGAAGCGTGTGAGTGCCCGGCGGGGTGCCCGTCGTGCGTCCAGTCGCCCAAATGCGGAAATGGCAATGAGCCGCTCGACAAGGCGGCTGCCTGGCGGCTCCTCGCCGCGGTGACCGCCATGATCGGCTAGCCCCGTGACCACTTCGCCGCGGCGTGGTTCCCCCGCGACCGGACCCGGGTATGTCGACCAGATCGACTTTTCTCCGTCGTTTATACCAACGTCCATGGTTCTGGAGGTCTCGGTGGTAACCGTCGGTGTCGTGCTGTTGCTGGTGGCTGGAGTTCTCACCGCGGATCTCGTGTTGGAGAACAGCGGTCACACCGCAGTCCTGATCATGGGACAGATGCTCTCGTTCGACACCTGGGGCCTGTTCGTCCTCGGCCTGGCCACGGGAGTGCTGGTAGCGGCCGGTGTGCAGCTCTTCCTGCAGGGCTTCGCGCGGGATCGCCGCCGCCACCGGATGGAACGCCAGCGCGCCCGGGAGATGGAGGCGCTGGTGCGTTCCGCGCCGCCCGCGCCGCCCGCGCCCGCCACCGGCGGCCCCCGGTCCGTCGAAGCCGCCACCGGCGGGGCGCGAACCCGGACGGCCCCGCCCGAGGCGCGCCCGGCGGCCGCTCCGGCCTCCGTAACCGCTCCGATGCCCGCGGCTGCTCCGATGCCCGCAGCCGCTCCCACCGCGGCGTCCTCGGGCCAGATCATCACCCATCCCCACCGAGGCGACCGGATCGTCGCCCGCGTCGCTGATCTGCGGCGCCGTGACAGTGGCGGTGATGCGGCGAGCGGCGCCGCCCAACCTCGCGAGGGCGTCCGTTCCGGAACCGGGTCGTCCACGCCGACCGGGAAGTAGACACCCTCCGCTCCTCCCCACGGCCCGGCACGGGCGTGGGCGGACAGCTCCGGGAGCGGGCCGAGTACCGTCGGTAGGCGCGCGAGGACCGTCACCTCGACGGCGTTGCCGTCGACCCGGCAGGCTGCCAGCCGCGCCCCGTTGGCTGCGCTGACCTCGTCGGCCCGCGCGCACACCGTCCGCTGGTCGGCGGGCGGCATCGCTGCGGCCGCGAGGGCGGCGAGATCCGCCGCTCCAGCGGCCCGCTGCCGGACCGCGCTGATCACCGTCACGGTGAACGCGACGCTCACCAGCGAGAGCAGCGCGAACAGGACGGCCAGCAGCCATACCGTCGCGGACCCCGCATCGGGGGCCGCGACGGACGGCGCTACCCCCGGCGTGACGGTCGGCAGCGTCCTCAGCCGGCGCGCCCCGCTCACGACACCATCCGGGCCGGGCATCCGGTGGGGGCATCGGACGGAAGATCGACGGTCGCCTCGACGGGGGTGACGGCCCGCGCCGCCACCTCGATGCCGGGAACCAGCCGGCTGACGCCGATGCCACCGACGTGCACCGACACCTGTACCTCGAGCCGACCCGCGCCGCGGTGCAGCGTCACGGTGGAGCCGACGGGTGCCGCCTGGATCACCATGGTGTGCACGGCCGAATCCGGCTCCCCCCTGGCGGCCAGGCGGGCGCCGATGCGTGCCGCGTCGGCGCATCGGGTCTGGGCTGCGACGGCACCGAGCATCCAGGCAGCCAGGAAGAAGACGACGAACAGTGAGGGCAGGCCGATCGCGAGCTCGGCGGTGGCCTGGCCGCGGTCCGACCCGCGGACGGATCTCCCACGTCGGCGGGTCACCGGCTGCGGCGGCCGCTGGGAGGAGCGCACAGGCATCACGGCCGCGCTCAGAACGCCACGGTCAGCGCGCGCTGCACCACCGAGGAGACCAGCGACCGGGTCGCGGAGCTCGATACCACCGCGTAGAGGACGCCGGCGAACGCCACGGCCGCAAGCGTGCCGACCGCGTACTCGGCGGTGGACATGCCGTGGTCGCGGGCCTGGACGGCCGGGCGCCACACGCTGAGAAGCCGCCGGGACACCGGCCATCGCGACAGGCGTCGGCACGAGGAGCGGGCTGCCAGGAACATGAGAACTACCTCCGGGACGGGGGAGGATCGGGATCGAGCGATGGGTCGGACCTGGGCGCTTGGCGCCGCGGTGGCAGCTGGATGATCGGGACTTCAGGCCGGCAACAGCGCGGGGACGGATCCGAGGACCATGGGGACCACTCCGAGCAGGAGAAAGGCGGGAAGGAAGCACAGGCCCAGGGGCGCGACCGCCAGGACACCTGCCCGACGAGCCGCGGCGATGCTCTCCGCGTGGGCTTCGTCCCTGGCACGATCGGCCAGTCGGGTGAGAGTGGCGGCGAGCTTCGCCCCGGACGTCTCCGCGCGATCGAGCGCCGTGATCGCTGCCCGCACCATCCTGGCCCGCCGGGACGGCGGCGTCACGCGGCCGCGGCGAGCCCATCCGGGCAACCGGTCGGTGAGCCGGGGAGCATGACTCGCGGCCACCAGTCGCTCGCATGCGGCGCCCACCGTGGCGCCCGCCGCGAGTGCATCGCCCACGGAGCACAGTTCCGCGCCCAACACGCCACCGGTGGCGGCGCCGACGGCCCGCGCCGCCGACATAATGGTTTCCCCGCTGCGTAGACACGCCGCGATCAGGTCCAGGGCCAGGGGAAAGTCGGCGAGGAGCCGGTTGTGCCCCGCCGCGGCGGAGGTCGGGGGCGCGACGCCCGTTGCATCCACGGCCACCGGCTCTCCCCGTCGCTCCACGCCGTCCGCCAGGCGGCGAAGCCAGCGGACTCCGACCAGGTCGGCGAGCCCGCCCACGAGCAGGCATCCGATCCCCGCCGGCGTGCCCAGCAGCACCGCAATCGGCGCTGCTCCCGCGAGCGATCCCAGGACGATTCCGGCCAGCGGAAGCGAGGCCACCAGCCGTCCGGATGACCGGGGCCCGGCCAGTGCCGAGGTCAGCTCGCCCGCCCGCACCGCGTCGGCGCGGGCGACCGCCGCGAGCATCGTCGCGACGGGCGCCAGCCTTGCGCCGACGGCCGCGCAGACCTGGTAGGCGACTCCGAGCTGCCGCAGTGATGACGCCTCACTGCGGCACAACAACGCACCGGGCTCCTCCGTCCGGTCGAGCGCGGCACCGAGTTGGTCGATGGGCAGCCACGCCGATCGTCCCGCCGGTGCCGCAACGAGTTCGTCGATGCCGCCCGCCGCCCGGCGTAGGGCCTCGAGCTGGGGTGCGCCGGCGTCGAGCTCGGCCGCGAACGCGGCGAGGAGGTCTTCCGCGGCCTGGCGGACCGCCACCTGCCTGCGCCGCTCCCGTGACCGCCGTCGCGCCCGGGCGAGACAGCAGAGCAGCACGGCCATGACGCCCGCAGCCACCGGTCCGGCGGCCAGCGTGAGCAGGACGACACCGAGGACCAGGCCGATTCCTGAACCGATCATGGTTCCGGTCCTCGGCCAGGTGACTGCGATGGTTGCCGGGACGGTCCCCACGCGCTCGAGTACGGTCATGCTCGCCTCCGCA
>NZ_CDWWXA010000017.1:45046-50648 GCF_977971845.1 Frankia sp. CeCAU1
CCCGACGGCGGCCGTCGGCCTCCCGGCAAAGGTGAACGGCGGTGTGGAGCGCTGCCGCGATATGGCTGTGGACCGCGGGGCGGGACAGCCCGGCGAGGGCGGCGAGAGCCTCCAGGCGGGTGGGCAGCGCACTGGTGTCGTTGGCGTGCACGGTGCTCAGCCCGCCCTCGTGACCGGTGTTGAGGGCGACGAGGAGATCGAGCACCTCGGGGCCGCGGACCTCGCCGAGCACCAGCCGATCCGGGCGCATGCGCAGCGCCTGGCGGACAAGATCACGCTGGGTAACCTCGCCGGCGCCCTCGATGTTCGGCGGGCGGGCCTCGAGCCGCACCATCCCCGGACGGTCCATGACGAGCTCGGCGGTGTCCTCCACCAGCACGATCCGTTCGTCGGGGCGCACCGCTCCCAGTAGTGCGGCAAGCAGTGTGCTCTTGCCCGAGCCGGTGCCCCCGGTCACCACGATCGCAAGTCGGGCGCTCAGGACCGCGTGCAGCACGGCCGCCACCGCCGGGCTCATTGTTCCGGCGAGCACGAGTTCGTCGAAGGTGAAGGGGCGACGCCGGGTCCGTCGCAGCGACAGGCACGTACCCTGCACCGCGATCGGTGCCAGAACCGCGTGCAACCGGGTTCCGTCGCGCAGTTGCACGTCGGCGAAGGGCATCGCGGCGTCCAGGCGCCGCCCGGCCGTCGCGGCGAGACGAACGGCCAGGCGCCGCACCGCTTCCTCGTCCGCGAACGCGACCGAGGTACGGATGAGCCGGCCCCGGCGTTCCACCCAGACCTCGCCGGGCCCGTTGACCAGGACATCGGTGACGTGCGGATCAGCGAGGAGGGGATCCAGCGGGCCGGCTCCGGGCGGCTCCGCGGGTGCGGCCACCGGTTCCGGTGGTTCGAGCGGTTCTGACGGTTCGAGCGGTTCCGATGGGATTGCGGACGGCGGTGAAGATCGCGTGGAGACCGCGGGCCTCGCGGCCGCTCGGGCAGCCGGTGAGGCCGCGTGACCTGTGGCGGGGAATGGGGACCTGCGTCGCTCGCCGAGCCCGGTCATGACCAGGCCTCCGGATCGGGCCACACCCGTGGCCCGAGAACGCCGAGGCGGGTCAGCAGCTCCTCGCTGAGGCGATCGATGGTGTTCCTGTCGGCTGAGCCGCCGTAGCGGTCGCGAGTGGGAACCGAACGGTGCCGTCGGCTGCTGATCACCCCGGCCAGTGGCACGCCGAGCATCGTGGCGATTGCCTCCGGGGTGAGGCGGTCGGACGGGTGCAGCCGGACGACGGCGCGCACATCGGCGGACCGGCGGATGGCGGCCGAGCAGACACGTTCGGCCGCCACGATCGACGGCAGGTCCGCGGGCGTGACGATCAGCACCGTCTGGCAGGTCCGCAGGGCCACGGTGGTGCCCGCGTCGACTGCGGTGGCCGCCGGATTCCCTCGGCTGGGGAGATCCAGGATCACCAGGTCGGACGTGCAACGAGCGGTCGCGAGCAGGGTGGCCATCGTCGCCGGGGGAACGGCTGGGCTGACGGCGGGATCCCAGGACACCACGGAGAGGTCACCCCGGCGGGGAAGCCGGTCGGAGCAGGCGATCGGCCCGACCGGGCCGTTCCCGTCCATCTGGTCGTGCTGGTCGTGGCGCGTGGGAAACAGCGACGCCAGGCTGGAGGTCTCCCCGCCAGGGAAGGCACCGGACATGGACGGCACGAGGCGGGCGAAGGCGGGGGCGAGCCCGCCACCGTGCGGATCCGCGTCGATCAGCATCGTGCGCAGGTCGTGCCTCAGCCCGGCCAGGGCCAGCGAGACGGCCAAGGTGGAGGCTCCCGTCCCGCCGCGGCCGCCGATGATGCCCAGTGTCACCGAACGATGCCGATCGAGGCCGTCGAGATCGCTGAGGAGGTCGACCAGCCAGGGCTCGGCTTCGGGAAGGAAGATCACGTGATCGGCGCCGATGCGCACGGAGGCGTCCCACACCCGGCCGTCGTCGACGTGTCCTCCGACCAGGACTACATGCCGTCGATCGGGCAGCGTGGCCGCGATGCATGGCTCGACCTCGTCCATTCCGACGATGACCAGGGGAGCCGACGTCCAGTTGCGGCGCACCGCGCTCATCTCGGTGGCGACCGTCATCGACACACCGGCGGCCGCCGCAAGCCGCAACAGATCGTCGAGTAGGTCGGGAATGGCGGTGACGATGAGCGGGCGTACGACCGGACCGTGGTTCTCCGCGGCGGTCAGCAGGGGCGGAGCAGGGGACATGGCGGCCTCGTTCCCATCGGGGTCGGGGAAGACGTGGTCTCACCATGCGCCGGGACAGGCCCTGTGGATGACCGCCCTCCACAGGGCCTGAAGATGTTCTGATGGAGGTTTCGACCGGCCGAGGCCGCAGGCCGGGAACGCGTGGCTGCCGCCCACGTGGCAGGAGGGGCGGCGGCCCACGCAGGGGTCCGCGCCGAGTGGTTCATACGGGTAGGTTCGTTGTGGTCCATCCCTGCAGCGGATCCGTCAGGTGCGTCAATCGCGCCGTAAGTGTGGATCAGGTTCGGGCGAGCGCCTCGCAGACGGCGAGGGACTCCCGCGCGGCGAGTTCCAGGGCCTTCGCGCAGTGCCGTACCCAGATGGCCACGCCGTCGGCGCCGCCACCGACATAGGCCGCGGCGGCCTCGCGGTACCCGGCGTGGGCCTCCCCGGCGTGGGCGTCCCCCGCGCGGTCCACCCGCAGGATGCTCGCCGGGTTCTGTCCCATCTCGAGATGTCCCACGTCGGTCGCCGTGAGTGCCTTGGGATCGAGGCCCCGGCCGATCAGGACCAGACGGGCGGCGGCCCGGGCGATGACCCCGTCGAGGGCGCCGAACGGTCGTAGGGCCAGCAGCTCCCCGTGCACCACGGCGGCCACCACGATCGCCGGCGCGCTCGTGGGCGCGACGAGGAGTCCGGTCAGGCCATCCAGCCGAACCGAGGTCTCCACCGAGTGGGGAGGCGGGCCCAACCGCAACGGGTCGAGGATCTCCCGGGTGCCGGCATCGGCCCGCGGACGACCGAGCTCGTCGCCCGGGACGAAACCCCGGCCCAGCAGCACGTGCATGCGGGCCAGGGCCTGTCGCGGTGCCCGCTCCCAGGCCGGAACCAGGATGCCCAGTTCGGCGTAGAGCCGAACCGTGCCGAGGACGACAGGTAACGGATGGCCGGATCCGGCCATGGCGGCGTCGTTCCGTGTACCGCGGTCGGTGACCGCTCCGGCCTTCGACGCGTCCGTTTCCTCCGGGCCGGGGAGCACGCCTTCGGGCCCGGACCGGGCCAGGTGCGCCCGCAACTCGTCCAGGCTGATCTCGTATCCCTCGAGGGCGGCGCAGGCGCGGGCGGCCCGCAACGATGCCTCCGCGGTCACCTCGGCGCTCTGGCGGCGCAGAACGCGGTGGCGCAGAAGCGTGTCCACCGCGGATCGGGCGCTGTCCGCGGCTTCACGCACCCCGGGCAGAGCGGCAACACGGGCGAGTGGATCGGCGGCGAGGATTGTTCCAGACGGGCGGAGACTCACAGCTCGCACGCTACCCGTCCGCGCCATGCGTGCTGGGCCGTGCGTGCTGGGCCGTGCGGGGTCGGACCGTCCAGGCCAGGCGGGCCGGGCCAAGCGAGAAGACGGTGAGACCCGTAGGAGGAGTCACAGGTCTGAGCCGCGTCGTTGGGCCCCCAGGCGGCTCCGCGCGGGGGAGACTGCGTAGCGGGACCGGGGCGGCGGACCGCGTCACGACAGGGGGACGGTCGGCCGGGAGGGTACTGACGGTATGGACCGGAGGGGCCCGGGGCGGATGGCCTCCGGTGGGGCCTCCGGTCCGCCGCCGGTTCGGACCCTGTCGGATCAGGGTGCCTGTCGGATCAGGGTGCCTGTCGGATCAGGGTGGTAGCGCGAACTGTCCCGCCGTCCAGCACGGGCGGGTCGCAGCCAGAGAGAGGACCAGAAGTGTCGATCGCAGCCGGGAAGGCTCGGGACGGCCGTGAGCCGACGCTGGGTGAGCTGGTGGCCCTGGCCACTCGCGATGTCTCGTTGTTGGTTCGTCAGGAGATCAACCTGGCCAAGGCCGAGCTTGCCCAGCAGGCGGTGTCGGCTGCGCTCGGAATCGGTTTTCTGGCGGTGGCGGCAGGCCTCGGGTTCTGCGCTCTGATCGCCGTCACGATCTTTCTGGGAGAGCTGTTCACCTGGGCCGGCATCGAGCGTTTCTGGTCCTATCTGCTGACGGCCGGTCTCTACCTCGTCGTCGCGGGGCTGCTGGCCCTGTTCGCGATGGCGCGGTTGCGCAAGCTCTCCCCGCCCGAGCGGACCATCCAGACCGTGCGCGACGACATCACCTGGCTACGTAATCCGACGACCGCCCCAGCCAGGTCGGCGGGTCCGGTCGGACCGGGAGACGCGGTCGGGTCGGCGGGTGCGGCCGCCCACCCGGGTCAGCGCGGGCACTGACGTCCTGTTCGGTGTCCGCCGGTACCCAAGCCTGCAGGCGCGGTCGGCACAGGGTCTGGCGAGGGAGCCGGCGGCGGACGTTCGAGGGCCGGCGGCGGACCTCACGACCGGCTCGTCACGAGCACCGCCGGTCCGGGGCCGGGGGCTGGTCTGCCATCCTGGCAGGCGATGGAGGACACCGTTCCCGAGCCCGCCACCGTCCTGGTCGACGGGCCGTGGCGGCACCGTGACGTGTCTGCCAACGGTACCCGGCTGCACGTGGCGGAGTTGGGGAGCGGCCCGCTCGTCCTGCTGCTGCATGGCTTCCCGCAGTTCTGGTGGGCCTGGCGTCACCAACTCACCGTGCTGGCGGCGGCGGGCTACCGCGTCGTCGCGCCGGACCTGCGCGGCTACGGAGCGAGTGACAAGCCGCCTCGGGGCTATGACGCCTTCACCCTCTCCGATGACGTGGCCGGTCTGGTCAGAGCATTGGGGGAACCGGACGCCGCGGTCGTGGGCCACGACTGGGGTGGGCTGCTTGGCTGGACCACTGCGGTCCGTCATCCGATGGTGGTGCGTCGACTCGCGATCCTGGCCATGCCCCATCCGCTGCGGCTGCGGCACCAGATCGCGGCGGATCCTCGTGGTCAGGGTGTCGCCAGCCGGTACATGCTCGGTTTTCAGCTGCCGTGGCGGCCCGAACGGGTCCTGGTGGCCGAGGACGCCGCCCACGTCGCAACGCTGCTACGCGGCTGGGGAGGACCGGGGTATCCGGATGCCGAGGCCGAGCGGCGATATCGATCGGCGATGCGCGTTCCCGGGGTGGCGCACAGCTCCCTGGAGTACCACCGGTGGATCTTCCGGTCGTTATTCCGGCCCGATGGGGCGCGTTTCGGTAGTGTCCTCCGTCGGTCGCTGCGGATGGAGACCCTGCAGATACACGGGGAAATGGACCGTTGTTTCCTGCCGTCCACCGCCCAGGGCTCCGGGCGTTACGTCAGCGGTCCCTACACCTGGCGTCTGCTCGGTGAGATCGGGCATTTCCCGCATGAGGAGGCCCCCGACCTCGTCAACGCCGAACTGCTCGGCTGGCTTCGTCCCTGAGCGTCGCCCGGCCACCGGTGCGGGAGTATGGGAGGTCAGTCGCACCCCTGCGTGCTCACCGCCGCC
>NZ_CDWWXA010000017.1:50786-52605 GCF_977971845.1 Frankia sp. CeCAU1
GTGGCGATTACCCCGGCGGCGGCAGGCCTGGCCACTTCGGCGGCGCTCAGGGCGTAACCGGTGTCGCTGTCGTTGACGGCCGCGGCGAACACGACGCCCAGGACGTCTCCGCTTTCGGACAACAGGGGTCCACCGGAGTTTCCCGGCAGCACCCGTCCACGGACCGCGTAGATGTCGCGCAGGACGAGGCCGTGCGAGTAGATGTCCGGGGCCTGGGCGGTCTGATGGTCGCGGACACGCGCCGCCACAGTGGTGTATGGCCCGTCCTGGGGATAACCGGCGATCACCGCGGCGTCTTCGGCCGCGGCCGGTGGGTTTGTCCGGAACCGCAGCGGCGGCCGTTGCAGGTCCGGCACGCGGAGCACGGCGACGTCCCGGTCGGGGTCGAACAGGACGACCTCGGCCGGCAGGGTGCGCGAGGCCAGCACGACCACCGGACGGTGCACTCCGGCTACGACGTGCGCGTTGGTCATCACGCGCTGCGGGGCGATGACGAATCCGGATCCCTCGACCCGTTTGTCGCAGGAGCTGGCGACGCCACGGATCTTCACGATGCTCGCCGCCGCGTTGCGGACCCCGGCCGTCCGGGTGGAAGCGGGATCGGGCGGATCGGCAGCGACGATGCGCCCGCCGCCCAGCCCGGCGAAGACCTCGGGGAAGCCGTTGTCGTCAGCCAGTTGGCGCAGGTCGGCGAATGCACTGCGGACCTCGTTGGGCATCCCGGCGTCCACGGTGGCGAGGATCCGCGATTCCCGGACCGAGTGGGCGAGGGACTCGAAGGGCGATCGATCGACGGCCGTCGCCAGCAGCCAGGCGACAAGAACCACCGATAAGCCGGAGAGCACCGCACCCGCGGCGGCATCGACGGCCCTGCCGGGGCGCCAGGTCACCCGGTCCCGGCTGGCGACCCCGATCGCGGTGCCCGCGACCTGCCCGACCAGGGCGAGACCGAGCACGGCCAGGAGACCGACCATGGCGCCGTGGCTCTCCTGGCCGATCAGTTCGGCGAAGGGCTTCGCGACCTTGGCACCGAGCACACCACCGCCGAGGAAGCCGACGAACGACAGCGCGCCCACCAGGAAGCCCTGCCGGTACCCGGAGATCGCGAAGAGTACGACGAGCAGGAGAAGAACGATGTCCAGGACGTTGAGCACGGCGGGCGTCGGTTCGACTCAGAGGATCTTCAGTGTGGCTGTCATGTTGGGATGCAGAGTGCAGACCACCGGGTAGCTACCCGGTTTCGTCACGGAGAAGGTGATGCTCTGTGACTCTCCCGCGGAGACGATGCGCGTGTGTGCCTCGGGAATCCGCGGAATGACGAAGTTGTGCGGCGGGGACTGCGGCGCGACCGAGAAGTCGACGCGGATCCGCCCCGGCCTGGCCACCAGTTCCATCGCGGAGAAGTGCAGGTTCGGCAGGCCCGTGACGGCGAAGATCTGCAGGCCGCCCGCTCCCTCGGTGGGAGTGAGGGAGGGCCCCGTCGACGTGCCGTCCTTCCCCGAGCCTCCGCAACCCGCGGCGCCCAGGAACAGACCGAGTGCCAGTCCGAGAGCTACCGTGAGCCGGCCCAGCCGGGTTGTCCGCCTGGTCCAGCCCGTCCGGTCCATCCAGGTCACCCGAGCGGGCGGGTGCTGGGTACCACCCGGCCGTCGTGACCGCCCCTGCCGGGAGGAGTGGATGGACGGTCGCGGTCCCGCATGGTCACGGTCCGCGGTGCTGGTCATCAGCTGTGCCTCTCGTCGCAGGGCGATGCCGGTGCCGCCGGCGGGCTGGACCTGTCCAGTGGACCGGACTGTAGCGGTGGGTGGGGCGGTGCCGG
>NZ_CDWWXA010000018.1:0-16229 GCF_977971845.1 Frankia sp. CeCAU1
AGTGCGGGGGGCCCGAGTGCGGGGGGCCCGAGTGCGGGGGATCGGCGAGCCGGCGCTGACCCGAAAATGACCGGGCGTCGGGCGCCGCGAGGCCAGGCCGTCGGCAGGTGTCGGGAATCGGACGCCACGAACTCACCCATTTATCCACTTTTCAACTGATCTGCGCCGTCAGTCCCTGTCGTGTCCCGTCCGCACACGTTCCCACCCGTGTGCCGCGACGATCCGCGGGACGGCGTTGTCCCGCCTACCGTGGTGCCGCGCCGCCACCAAAAACTACATATGGACGTCATGTGTCTGCGCAGAGTGAGAGTGATGGCGGACGGCGCACGTCTTGGTACGGGCGTCCGTTGACCACCCTGGACACCCGTCCCTAGACTTGGGGGCGTGCACGAGGGTCTGTGGGTCTCAGACCGAGCGGATCCACTCGAGCGTCGTTATCGTTTCTGACAGTTTCTTCGTTTTTGGCGTTGTTTCTGTCCCTCGGTCCCGGCGGTTCGATCCGGCCCTCGCGCGGACGACCACCCCTAGCCGGAGCCGACCCCTTGACGAGCACCACCGACGTACGACCCGTGGAGACCGTGACCATCTCGCCCAGCCCGACCACACCACAGGTAGCGGTCAACGACATCGGCTCGGCCGAAGACTTCCTTGCGGCCGTCGACAAGACGATCAAGTTCTTCAACGATGGCGACATCGTTGACGGCATCATCGTCAAGGTCGACCGCGACGAGGTGCTGCTCGACATCGGCTACAAGACCGAGGGCGTGATCCCGTCCCGGGAACTGTCGATCAAGCACGACGTCGACCCGCACGAGGTCGTCAGTGTGGGCGATCACGTCGAGGCCCTTGTCCTCCAGAAGGAGGATAAGGAAGGCCGCCTGATCCTGTCCAAGAAGCGTGCGCAGTACGAGCGCGCCTGGGGCACGATCGAGAAGCTCAAGGACGAGGACGGTGTCGTCACCGGCACCGTGATCGAGGTCGTCAAGGGTGGTCTCATCCTCGACATCGGCCTGCGTGGCTTCCTGCCGGCTTCGCTTGTGGAGATGCGCCGGGTCCGCGATCTGCAGCCCTACGTGGGCCGCGAGCTCGAAGCCAAGATTATCGAGCTGGACAAGAACCGCAACAACGTTGTGCTCTCGCGGCGGGCCTGGCTCGAGCAGACCCAGAGCGAAGTCCGTTCCGAGTTCCTCGCCCAGCTGGCCAAGGGCCAGATCCGCAAGGGCGTGGTCAGCTCCATCGTCAACTTCGGCGCCTTCGTGGACCTCGGCGGTGTGGACGGCCTCGTGCACGTCTCCGAGCTGTCCTGGAAGCACATCGACCACCCGTCCGAGGTGGTCGAGGTCGGCCAGGAGGTTACCGTCGAGGTCCTCGATGTCGACTTGGACCGCGAGCGGGTCTCGCTGTCGCTGAAGGCGACGCAGGAGGACCCGTGGCGTCAGTTCGCCCGGACCCACGCGATCGGTCAGGTCGTTCCAGGCCGGGTCACGAAGCTGGTGCCGTTCGGTGCGTTCGTCCGGGTGGACGAGGGCATCGAGGGGCTGGTCCACATCTCCGAGCTGGCCGAGCGGCACGTGGAGATCCCCGAGCAGGTCGTGAACGTCGGTGACGAGATCCTGGTGAAGGTCATCGACATCGACCTCGACCGCCGCCGCATCAGCCTGTCGCTCAAGCAGGCGAACGAGGCGACAGGGCTGGCTGTTGACGGCGAGGCGTTCGACCCGAGCCAGTACGGCATGGAAGCCAAGTACGACGAGCAGGGTAACTACGTCTACCCCGAAGGCTTCGACCCCGAGACCGGGGAATGGCTCGAAGGTTACGAGGAGCAGCAGGCGGAATGGGAGCGGCAGTACGCCGAGGCCCAGGCCCGCTTCGAGGCGCACCAGGTCCAGATCCGGGCCGCGCAGGAGGCCGACGCCGCCGCGGCGGCCCCCTCCTCCTACACCTCCCAGTCCGAGCAGCCTTCCTCGGCGATCGATGAAGAGGCGCTGCGTCGGCTGCGTGAGCAGTTCGGTCGGGAGTAGCCGACTCCCGTCACCGACGGTCGGGGCCCGGGGATCTTCTCCCCGGGCCCCGACCGATTTCCGATCCTTTCCCCTGCCCGTCCCAGACCCGGCGGAAGCCCAGTCCCGGGTAGAGGGAGGTCCTGGGTCGGATCAGGACGAGGAGCGCGCCACGGCCGGGTCGACGTGATCCGGCCTGAGCAGGATCGGAACGTCGTCGCGGATCTCGTAGCGATGGCCGAGACGCGGGTTGACCAGCCAGCCGTCGACGAGCTCCAGCGGTCCCTTGTCGACCGGGCAGGCGAGGATCTTCAACAGTTCGGGTTCGATGGTCATCTCTGACGTTCCTGTTCGTCGTCTTGGGGGGCCGTCGCGGGACCCGTGAGTATCCGTTCCGGATCCCATGAGCATCGCAGACACCCAGGTCGGCCCTGACCGGTCCCGACCGGGGGCGCCAGCCATCCCGGTGTCGATCCCGGTCGTGAGGCACCGGTTCGCCTCGCTGACGGGTTATGCAACCAACTCGATGACATAAAAACTTCTGGGGGATAGCGTCGAAGTCGCTCGGCGGCCGGAGACCGGCCGCGAAGTCCCAGCTCGCCCTCATCGAGAGTCAGGTGTCCATGACTGTCCATGACTTCACCGTCGATGCCGCGGACGGAACCTCCCGCTCGCTCGGCGACTACGCCGGCCAGACGTTGCTGATTGTCAACGTTGCCAGCAAATGCGGTCTGACGCCGCAGTACGAGGGGCTGGAGTCCCTGTACCGGGATCTGCACGGCCACGGCCTGGAGATCCTCGGCTTCCCGTGCAACCAGTTCGGCGGGCAGGAGCCGGGCACCGATGCGGAGATCCAGGAGTTCTGCGCCACGAAGTTCGACGTCACCTTCCCGGTCCTGAGGAAGATCGAGGTGAACGGACCCGACGCGGCCCCGCTGTACACCCACCTGCGTTCCGAGGCGCCCGGTGACTTCGGGCCCGATGCGGGTTTCCTCTACGAGCACATCAAGAAGACCCGGCCGGAAGCGATCGGCACCGACGAGATCAAGTGGAACTTCACCAAGTTCCTTGTCGACCCGGACGGAAAAGTGGTCCGCCGGTACGAGCCGACCGTCACCCCCGAGGAGATCCGCGAGGACCTCGAGGCCGCCCTGGCCTGATGGTTCTCCCGTGCCCGGCCTGCCGCTATCGCCGGCCGGGGACGGGAGAAGCCGGTCGGGCACGCCGAAGCCGGCGATGCCCGCAGGCTTCGCAGCAGGAGTAGGCGAGCGCGGTCAGCGGACGCCGAACAGCGCCAGATAGCGTTCCGCCGCGTTCGGGTTCAGTACCGGCCTGTACAGTGAGGACTCCACGTTCCCCTCCTCGGCGTTGTTGAAGTACGCCTCGTAGGCCAGGGCGTCGGCGTTCGCGGTGAAGGTCTCGTACATCTTCTGGATGTAGTAGGGGTTGTCGCCACCGCCGCCGGTCGTGCGCACCAGACCCCACTCCGGAACGGCGAACTTCTTGCCGTGGGCGCGGGCGAAGGCGATCACCGTGCACAGACCGGACCGCAGATGACATTGCCGGTCCCAGATTGTCTTACTGACGGACGCGGGGTAAGAGTCGTAGGAGTCGATGCTGACCACGTCGACGTAGTCGTCACCGGGATAGGCGTCCCAGCTGTCCTGACCGCTTACCGGCAGGTGATCCCGGTGCGCGGTCATGTTCCAGTCGATCCGCACGTGCGGCGCGGTCGACCGGATCGCCAGGACCGTGCGGCGGTAGCAGGTCTTCCAGGTCTCGACGTCGCGTGGATACCACCAGAACCAGTCGCCGTTGAACTCCCAGCCGAGCCGGACGAAGGCGTCGCCGCGGCCGAACGTCGTCAGCGTGGTGCCGAACTGCCGCCAGTAGTTGTCGTAGGCGCCAGTCGCGCAGGTGGCCTCGTCGCCGTCTTTGGGAAACATCGGCTGGGCGACCGACAGGCCGCCGGGGAACTTGTCCCGGGTGAAGGCCTGCGTCGGCCAGCCGGCCGAGACCAGGTTGGTCCAGTCCTGCCGATCCGTGAAGACGACGGCCAGGTCCACCTTGCGGCCGGTGAAGACCGACCAGAGGTTGACGTCCGCGGGGTAGTTGCCGTTGGCGCCGGAGACCCAGCGCACGCCGCCGGGCTGGGGCGGCTTGGGTTTGTTCGAGCAGGAGCTGAGCCCGCCGGCGACCAGGCCGATGACCAGCAGGAGGAGCAGCGGCAGCGGGAGTGGCCGCGGATGGGCGGCACGTCTGTTCCTCGTCCGGGCGGCGCGGACGGTGCGGCGGCCGGCAGACCCCCACCCTCGCGGTGCCGGTCGCGGTCTCACGCGACGGAGGGTCTGTGCATGGTGGAGGGTCCGTGCGTACCCGAAGCCGTGGCAATGGCGCCGAGCAGCGGCGTCTCCACCGGGCCGGGCCGCCGAGCCTGTAGCCAGGTCTGCACGGCCTCGGCCTCGACCGCCCAGTCGTGACCGGGAACGAGCGCCTCACCCAGCTCCATGTGCGTGGCCATGGAGGGCTCCGGCACCAGCATCGTGCGGCGCAGCCGTTCGGGCCGCGCCAAGGCGACGGCGTTGAGTGTCGTGCGCAGCCCGCTCAGCACCACCCGACGAGCGATCCGCGCGGCGGGGGATGGCGGGGCGAACGCAGGCGGTTCCCCGCTCAGCTCGGCCAGCCGGAAGGGCTGGAAACCCTGCAGGGTGAGACAGGTCGCGCGGTCGAAGGCGCCGCCGACGAACGGGATCGAGCGCAGCAGCAGTTCGTCCTCGAGCAGGGTGCCGACCCGCAGACCGAACGTGCTGGTCGTGGTGGCGGCCCTGGCCCAGGTCACGCCGTCGACCACCGGCGCGTGGGAGTTGCTGCCGCCGTCCCGGTGGATCATTGGCCGGCGGCGGGTGGTGGTTGAGGAGAATCGCAGCGTGCTGTAAAGGGTGAAGTAATCGACCGCGGGGAGCGCGGTCGCTGCCGCGACGAGACTGGAAAGCGATTTTTCCGTGTACAAATAGTCATCTTCGGCGAGCCAGACCAGATCGTCCGGCGACCAGCGCCGGACCCGCGGCATCCGCAGCACGTACCGGTAGGACGCGCGATTGCTGCCGCACTGCACCGACTGCACCTCGCCGGCGGACGTCATCACGGCAAGACGCTCCGCCGGCATAGGGCCGTCATTGACGAAGACGATCCGTACCGGGATGTCGACGTTCTCGACGGCCCGGAGGAGAGAGGCCAACGCAAGCATCTTGCTGTAGAAGGTCGGTCGGTTCTTCGTGTTCTCCGAACCGACCGATCGATAAAGAATACGCAGAATCATCGCAACCCCCCTACCGGCCCTGGCCCGGCAGCGCTCATCGTGGTGGCCTCGACGCCTCGGACACCGCCTCGACGCGGTCGGCCGAACATCTTGCACACAGCTTGTACGTTACCGTGAAACATCATTATCATTGATCATTGCCGGTCCCGGTCGGGTGCTCCGGCACTCGGCCCTGTACGTCCGGTCCGGCAGGCTCGCCGGAAAGGGCGATCGCCGTGTCCCGTTCCACCTCCCGTGCGGCCCGGCGGACGAGGATGAACCAGATGGGTACGGTCACCCAGAAGGCAAGTATGTAACCGCAGACCGCGCCGGTGCCGCCGCCGATCTCCAGACCGACGATCGGATAGACGACAAGCTGGGGGGCGAGCACCGCATTCGCGCGGAAGGTGAGCTTGGCCTTGCCGAGCGCGTAGAGCATGCAGGCCGGCCCGACCGTCGCTGCGGGGCCCGCCTGCTGCACGATGGACAGCGCCAGCAGGTCGTGGGTCTGCTCCCAGGTCTGGCCGAGCAGCGAGTGCCCGATGCTCGTCGGCAGGACGAGAAAGATCGTCCCCCAGGCGGCGCCGGCCGCGACGATCACCGCGGACAGGGCGTAGGCGGCGCGGACCCGGGCTGCGGCCGAGAGGTCCTTGCGGCGGGAGAACTCGGGGATGGCCCAGCTCACGATCCCGACCGCGAGAATGGTCGTCGGTCCGAGCAGGGTCTGCACCCCGCGCAGCGCGCCGACCAGGTCGATCGCGCCCAGCGTACCGAGCAGCAGGGTGGATGCCTGCTGGGCGCCCTGGACGGTGAGGTACTCGGCGCTCATGTACCCGTTGACATCGCGGTGTTCGACGACCCACTGGCGCACGAGGCTCGGCGCCGGCTTGAAGCCGGCCTGCGTGACGCCCAGCATGGCTGCGACCGCGGCGGCGCCGCCCCAGGCCAGCAGCATCGCCCACGAGGTGGAGACGTCGCGGACGATCAGCGCGTAGATGGCGGCGAACTGGACGATCGCCCAGATCCCGTCGTTGGCGGCGGCGGCGGCCGGGCGACCCTCGGCGAAGAAGACCTGCCGCCAGGCGTCCTGGAGCAGCAGCGTGGGAAAGACCAGTCCCATCGCGACCAGCGAGGCGCCGACCGAGCCGCCCATCGCCGCACCGACGGCAAGCGTCACGACCCCGCAGACCAGCCCGATCACGAGGGCGGTGCCGGTCCCCGCCGCGCCGGCCACCCGAAACACCCGCGGCGGCACGTCGGAGAACTTCATCCCCAGCGGAGCGGTGCCGACGGCCTTCGAGAACCCGATCATCAATGAGAAGATCGCGAAGGCGACGGCGAAGGCCCCGAACTCGGACTTGCTGACGCTGTGGGCGATGACGAAGGACATCACGGCGTTCGTCCCGCTGGAGAGCACCTGGTCGACGAGTGTCCAGATGGCCCGCGAGCGGCTGGAACCCCGGGTCGGTCGCTCGTCATGGTGGCGACCACCGGCCGGACCGCCGTCGTCCAGGATGGTCAGCCCGTAGTCGACCGGTTCCCCACAATCCGGGACTGCCGGTGCCTCGCGCCCCCGGTGGAGCTCGCCGCGGCCGATCGGGGGGATGAGCCATTCGCCGGTCGCGGGACCCCACAGGGGGAGCAGCCCCTCGGGGGTCGGCCCGTCCAGTGCCGTCCCGAAGGCTTCCACGGCCGGGACCCGGCGGCCGCGCAGGCCGCGGATGACCTGGGTCCGCTCCTGGTCGAACTGTTCCGGTCGTGGCGACAGGGCGGCGGTGACCTCCGGCACGGGTTCCGTCCGGGGGCGTGGTGACTCGTGCTGCTGGGCCGTGGCCGGCGCGGATGTGTCCGGGCCGGTCACCGGAGCCCACCCGGCCCTCCGCCGGGTGGTACTCGGACGGTGGAGGGATCGCGGAGAGTCCTGATGATCGTCTTTTGTCGGGGGTCGGTGGCCAAACTCATTGATCCACCGCCGTCCGTCCTCTCCGTGCCGCATCGGTTCGACCCCGGCTCCCCGTGCCGGCCGGGCGAGCGACACCGCCGCTTCCGCGCGGGACGACGACCGAGCCCACTGCGTCGCTTCTGGCCAGGGCGCCAGTCGGCCAGGGTGCTAGCAGGATGGTAGCTCGATGGGATCGGAACGCTCGGCTAGGGCCGCTCGGGTGGATCTGGTCCGACCGGACCCGACAACGGTGGTTGGCCAGAGCGGATCGCGGGGGCATGGAACGGGCGATGAGATCGCGATCCTCCGGCATGTGCCTGCCCCGTAGACGGTTCGTTCGCCTACGTCCGCAATCTTCCGCATCCAGGCTGATGGTCCGTAAGTTTAGCAGTCGGGCCTCGGCCCGATCCCCTTGTTACGTCGGTCACCCCCGGTAGGGCGGTACTCGGTGGTGGATCCAGTGAGGTGGGGTGCGCCATCCGATCCGCTTCCGGGACACCGGCTGCCGGCCGGGTCAGGGCATCCCTGATGCCGGTGGCCGCGCTCGCGGAGGCCTGGACAAGGCAGGAGCGGGGCATGGGCCGCATCATCAATTACCTGGAATAGCCCGCCTTGAATGGCCCGTCGCCCGTCTCATCGGTGGCGAGCAGGTCCTGCAGCTCGGTGACGACCTGCTGGAGCTGGTCGGCGAACGCGTACATCCCGTCCGCGACCGCACGCGGCGTGCTCAGGTAGAGGTTGAACCGGTCCGGCAGCAGCACGTAGGCGATGCCGATGCACTGGCTGCTGGTAGACCCGAAGCCGAAGAACTCGACGTTGGTGGACGGCGCGGAGCTGGTGCTCAGGTAGTCGTCGCGCGCCTTGAGCCAGCCCGGGGCCTCGTAGAGCGCGATCGGCTCGCTCACCCCCAGCCGCTCGCCTCGGCGGCGGGCGATGAACTGCAGCTCCCACAGGTGCTGCTCGGGGGCCCGCCCGGCCTGGCAGTCCTTCGCGCGCCGCACGTGCGCGCCGGCGGCGGCGCGGAACGCGGTCCGGCGGGTGGCGGTGTCGGTGTCCGGGTCGTTGAGTACGGTCACGAACCGTTGGATCTCCGGGGTGACGACCCGCATCGCTTCCGTGCGGCCGCGCCGCCAGTGCCGGGTGGCGATCGATTCATAGGTGGCGCCGATGTGCCCCTTGGCCCGGCTGTGCGCCAGCTGGTAGGCGAGCTGCACGAATGCGTCCGGTGACGTCTTCAGGGCCTTGGCCCGGTTCTGCCCGAAGTCGGTGAAGGACAACACCGTTGAGGCGGTCGCCGCGGCGAACTCCGCGAACGACGCGCCGGCGGCGGCCACATCCGCCCGCAGGCTGGCGTCGAGGACGAACTCGACGGGCTCGATGACGGGTAGCCCCTGGGGCCGGGCGCCAGAGCTCGCCGAGTGCTCCGCGGGCGAGGTACCCAGCAGGTCGTCGACGAAGCTGAGGATCGTCGTCCCGTCCAGCCCGCAGTGCTCGACGTTGATGCCCGCCCGGCCGTCGGCGAAAACGATCAGTGACACCGCCTTGTCGAACCACCGGTTGGCGCTGTCGCCGTGGAGCAGGTGGTCACACGCGGCCAGGTTGTCCTCGGGGGTGAAGTCTTCCAGGCACAGGGCGAACAGCGCGGTCTCGATCGTGTCGAGCGCGGCCGCGTTGGCGGGGTCCAGAGTGAGCAGCGTCTGGCGGCTCGCGGCCCAGTCAGCCCGGGCCTTGGTGGTGAGCTGGCCGACGGCGGCGTCCGCCGGAATCCGCGATGCGGCGGCCTTCACCACGGCGCGCAGGCCCGCCGCGAGGTCGTCCAGGGTGTACGGGTGACCGTCCGGCCCGACGACGTCCAGCCGGACGATGTTTCCCCGGTGGAAGACGACGATGTGGCGGGCCTGGGACGGCCCGGGCCACTGCTCGCTGTACGGGGTGCGCACGGTGTCCTGGACCGTTCCCGGGATCCGGGTCGTGGAGAACAGGAACGTGTTCTGCGCCATCGACAGCGTCTGGCCGCGCTGGACAATCGGCTCGACCCGCTCGTCGTCGAGGCGCAGCTTGTAGTCGACGGCTGCCGCCACGAGCCCGGCGGCCCGCTCCACCTGCGGCTGCTCGGCGGACAGACCCTCGGCGTCCTTGAACAGGAAGATGTAGTTCGCGTTGAGCGCGATGCGGTCGCGCCGGCCGAGGTAGCGGGAGTCCCAGAAGCCGTCCAGCCAGCTGTGTACGCCCTCGGTGGCGTCGTAGCGCTCCAGCGCCGCGTGCAGGGTGAGGCCGGGGCCGCCCGGTGCCTGGAAGGCCGCGACGGCTGCCTCGGTCGTCGCCCGCTCGGCCGGGGTCAGCAGCGGCGCGGACCAGGCAAGGAAACGTTCGCAGCTCTCCGCCAGCGTGGGCAATGGCACCCGGGGCAGCAGATCGTCGTTCGCGAAGGTTCCGGTGGATCGCTGGGAGCTACTGATCGCATTCATGCTGGGCCTCGGGTTGTCTCGGGGAACTCGTCTCGGGGACACGGTCATGGTGAACGCCACAGGCTGCGTTGGGTCCATGGTCGCCGAGATTCCACGGGTGGCGGGCGTTCCATCGGACATTCGGCTCGTACGGTTCATCCGACTCGCATGATGGCCGGGGCGCCCTCGACCTACCGGCCGCGCGGGGGACGCCGCCGGCACCGGTCGCCCGTCATCCTGGCGGAACCGGCCGGGTGGATGCCGCCGCCGGTCGCCGGCCGGAGGCGGGATGAGCGGTCGAGGAACTGGTCACCCCGCGCGGCCGAGAGATGTGCAGCTGGGCGTACAGCCAGCCCTCGGCCTCCAGCCCCCGTGGATCGACGCCGACGGTGGACAGCGTGTCGAGCACGAGCGACTGCTCCTCGGCGGAGGCGAAGCGCCGCTGCCGGAAAACGCCGTTGACGTGCACGGTCTCATACCCGAGCCCCGCGAGCGTCGCCTCGACCGGTTCGAACGGGAACATCCGCAGCACGAAGTGGGCCATCCACGGCCTGCGCTCACCGGCCGCGCGGGCCACCCGGGCGATGGTCCGCTCGGTGACGTACCCGAGGCAGCCCGTCGAGACGACGATGTCCGTTCCGGCGAGCCGCTCCCGTTCGGCGTCGGTCGGGTCACGGTCCTCCAGGTTGGCGTGCACGGCGTCATCGAGGAACCCAGCCGCGGACGCATAGGAGATGGCCGGCCCCGAGCTGTCCAGACCGAGGAACCGGCTCGTCTCCAGCCCGTCGCGGGACCGGACGAGTTCGCGGTCACGGGCGAGCAGCACGTCCCGGGTCGGCCGGGTGCCGGGCGGTGAGTAGCGCTCGTGCAGGTCGTCAAACGTCACGTCACAGCGGAGCAGCGCGGCGTTGATCCCGTAGGAGCAGCCCACGTCCAAGACCGTCGGCGGTCGTCCCCAAACCATCCGGAATTCCCGGATGAGCTGGCTGAAGTACGGTTTGGCGAGCTGCGGGATACGGTAGTCGAGTTTCCGCAGGGTACTGAAGTAGGCGTGCGGGTCGGGCTGCGTGTAGATGTGGTCGAGCGAGATCTTCCCGCTGTCGTCGAACCGCCTCGTCCCGGTGGGGTACGCGGCCTCGGGGGAATTCGTGGTTCCGTCGGAGTCGGTGGTCTCGGCAGAATATCTGCTGTCGTCGGAATACACGCGTCTGGCGCTCCTCGTGACGGGCGGTCGGGGCAGATGGGCCGGTGGCAGATGGGCCGGTGCTGACGCAGCTTGCCGACCTCATTCTGGTCCAGCTAGTCCAGCAGCTGGTCGACGCGGACCGCGCTCTTCTCCGCCGCCAGGTGCCGCGGAAGGACCCGGCCGAAGAGCTGCTTCGTGCGCGCGACACTGCCGACGACCCCGGGGTGCCCGGTGTAGGCGAAGATTGCGGAATGCCGGGCCGTGTCGCCCTCGACCGGGCTCACCCGGTGCATCGAATAGCGGCCCAGGAAAAGCTGGAGATCACCCGGTCGGAGGGCGAGACGCCGGACCAGATGGCCGCCCTCGCCCGCCAGCACGGCCCGCACGTCGGCGAAGTTCTCCGCCTGCGCGGACCTGATGTTCGGGCAGTACTCGAAGTCGCCCCCGGCCCGCGGCGCCTGCGTGAGCAGGCTCACCGCGAATTCGTTCGTGTCGAAGTGCCAGGGGTGCTCCAGCCCGGGGGCGATGATGTTGAGGCACAGTCCGGCCAGCGGGTCGGCGAGTTCGTGGACTCTCGGCAGGTCGAAGCAGCCGGCGATGAAATGCTGGAAGAGCTCGCTGGTGTAGAGGTGGTGGACGGCGAATTCGGTGGGAATCTGGTCGCGGGCGACGAAGGCATTCCCCCGCCGCATCGTGAACCGGCCCGGATGATCGGCCGGCAACGACGGGTCGACCGCGATGTTGTAGGCGTTGACCGTCTCGACCTCGTCATACGCGAGCGGAGCGACGGTGGCGCACTCCTGTGCGACCGCGGTGAATGCGGAGGGCCGGACGAATTCCGGGAGGACACAGCATCCGCGAGTGCGCAGTTCCGCCCGGGCCCACGAGACGACGTCCCGCCAGGCGTGGCTCGAAGGTTCGGTGAGAGGATAACGAACAGTATTGATCAGCTCGCTGATGGACCAGGTTTCCGTCGCAACCATGTGACTCCTCTCCGCCGCTACGCGGCGGCCCCGGGTCGCCGATGGGAACCGTCCACGACCTCGATGCGATTTGTCACATGGTCGCCCGATGGTCATGATGGCGAAAGTCAGTGTGAGATGTCACACGCCTGTGCTCGCGCGGGACGCGAATCCCGCCCGCCTGCCGCCATTCCAGCAACCCGGCCACGACCTGTCGCGGAGCCGCCATCTTCGGGGCGTCCCGCGCCCTCGTCCTGAGCGGCTGTACGTGGGTGCCCGCGGGCCCGGCGGGCGACCGGACCCGGCCACCGTCGATGCGAACTGGCCGTACCGGCCCCTGTCTGGCCCGGCCGGGAGGTGCCCGGCGCAGGACGCCAACCGTCGGGATCTCAGCCTTCTCGTGTTCACCGGAGATGCGTCCGGCAGGTCCGGCGCAGCGACGTCCGGTAGAGCCATATCTGGTATCGCCATGCCCGGTGCAGCGACGTCCGGTACCGCCACATCCGGTACCGCCACGTCCCGTACCGGCGTGCCCGGGAGCGATCCCGGCCCGACCCCGCCGCAACGGCCGATGCCCGAAGGCTGATCCGATGCCTGGAGCCGGCCGTTCCGGCGAGGGAGTCGGTCATCGTACGAGGTTTCAGGAGCTTACGAGCTTCAGCGCCTGGCGGATCTCGCCGAGACGGTTCCATTGTTCGTTGCTGAGAATCGAGACGGCGGCGTGGAACACGCCGTCCTGTTCCTTCGCGATGTGCCTGCGCAGCAGGCTCATCGCCTCGATGACCAGTGTCGGCCAAGCGGGATCGACCCGGGCGGTGCCGTCGGTCGCCCCGGCGAGCACAGCCTCGATCCGGCGGTGCTCGCTCTGCAGGATCGCGATCTGTTCGGGGAACTCGAGTGCCATCGCGGGGAACAGACCCTGCTCCTCCACTACCGTCTGCGGCTGGAGAACCGCCGACATCTGCTCACAGAGTGTCACCATTGCCCCGACGTCACCCTGTCGATATGCCTCGTGCGTGTCGGCGATGAGATCGGTGACCTGGTTGTGTTCCCCGATCAGGGCCGCGATCGCCGGCAGCGACTGACAGTTGCAATATTCACGCATAGCACCCACCTTGGGTAGAAGAAGATCAGCGACGACCCCGCGTCCCGCGTGCCCCACCGGCAGCGTCGCCATCCCATCCCCACTCGCACGGCGGCGCTCGCGTCGCGCCGCTCATGGTCATCATCGAATGGCCAGGGCGGCTCCCACACGGCCGATGGTCCTGTCCGCTGCCCTACCAACGGCGGCAGGGCAGCGGTCCGCGAGTCGCCCTTCCCCACCGCCGATCGGAACGAACGGGCAGCATCCGCGCGGTGCCGGCGACAGCGAGCAGCAGCCCCACGACGGCGACGGAGATGGCGTCGGCGGCTGCGACGACCGGTCAGCCCTGACTGTTAGTCCTGACTCTGGTTCAGTCCTGACTGGCGAGGTAGCCGATGACCATCGCACCCCACCATCCGGCCTGGGAGAGCAGGTTACTGATTATCGATCGGGCCAGGAGCGCCCGGGACGGAACGGTGGCGGACTGCTCCAGCCGGTGCTGGATCGCCCAGATGTGCAGGCCGTTGAGGGCGATGAGGAGCACCAGCCCGATCTTCACCTGGGTCAGTCGCCTGGACAGGTCCGGATGCAGCAGGATGCCGCTGAGCACGAGCCCCGCCAGACCAGCCCAGATCATCACGTGCAGGCCGCTGGCCACCCGGATGACGTCCGGGAAGCTGCGCCGACCGAACAGCCATGACAGGGCGAAGAAGTCGATGGCGAGGACCGCGCCGAACCCGCCCACGAGCGCGGCGAGATGCACGAACAGGGCGGCGGTGTGCAGGGTCGGGTCGGCGGTGAGGTGGGCGGCGGTCCAGACGGCCGCAGCCCACCCGACGACGAGTGCTGTTCCGGTGGCGAGGAAAACGGCCCATCGTGGCAGAACCCCGCTGGCAGACGGGGAGAGCTGGGCGATGACCAGGACCGGGACAGGCCGCGGGTCCGCGGGCAGGGAAACAAGCCGCTCGGGTACCTTCTTGCCACGATCATGCATGACTAGTGCCTGAGCGTGACGTTGGTGAAGGTGACAGTCGTGCCGCTGGCCAACGCCGGCGTGTGGCCTTCCTCGCCGTGCCGGAAGAAGGTCGGTACCCCGATTGTTGCGCGCAACGTGTAGCTGCCGTCCTGCGGGATCGAGAAGTTGTTCGCGTAGTGGAAGAATTCGGCGTAGTAGAAGTTGAGTGTCTTCTCCTCCGCAACCGTGCCCTTGCCGTCGATGACCGCGAGCGTGATTGGTACGTTCGGCACGATCCGGCCCGTGGCCGACTCCACGGGGATGATCTCAATGTGGTGCGTCTCGCCGGCGGCGGGCTTGCGGAGTATCTGCTGCCCGCCTTTGCCCTCGTACCAGGGTTCCGCGGCCTCGACGATGTAGCCGATTTTCCACGGTCCGCTCCGGACCTCGCCTCCTTCGGACCGGATCTCCTTGGCGAGCGTCGTGTACTGCTTGAACACGCCCTCCGGTACCGCGACGGAGAAGGTGGTCGAGCTGCTTACCGGGTGTCCCGGGGAAGCCGTCGTGGCGTCGGTCGTCGAATCGTCGGAGCAGGCGGTGAGACCGAGCAGCAGGGAGACGGCCAGTACGGGCAAGGCTGTTCGCTGGGGCATACGTCCTCCTCGGGGGAAGCCTGATATTAGGTTAGCCTAACCTAAATTGATCAGGTTCTGTCAAGGGAATCACCCTTCCGGTCTATATGAGATACTCTCGGTAAGCATTAGCGGTGGGAGGCCTCGGCCTCCCGGCGCACCACGTGCCCTGACCCGTCGATCGTTGGAAAGGCGGGCGCGGCCACGCCGCCGAACTCAGCAGATGCGGGGGAGCTGCTCACCGAGCGGCCGGTCGACGATGCGGGTTCCCCCGAACGCGGTGCGCCCGACAACCACGCCCGGATGCTCCGCGGTGACCGTGCCGATGACGGCCGCGTCACGCCCCGCCGGATGCGCCCGCATCGCCGCGAGCGCCGCGTCGGCGTCGGCGTCGGCGACGAACGCAACCAGCTTGCCCTCGTTCGCCACGTGCAGCGGGTCGAGGCCGAGGAACCCGCAGGCCGCCTCGACCGCGGGCGGCACCGGCACGGCGCGCTCGGCGAACTCGATGCCCGTCCCGGACGCGGCGGCGATCTCGCACAGCGCGGTCGCGAGGCCACCTCGGGTTGGGTCGCGCAGCGCGTGGACCCCCGGCGCGGCCGCCAGCACCGCCGCGACCAGCCCGTGCAGCGCCGTCGTGTCGGAGCGGACCTCGCCGCCGAACTCCAGCCCGTCGCGCACGCTCAGCACGGCGACACCGTGCTCGCCGACGGGACCGGAGACGATGACCCGGTCGCCGGGTCTCGCCCGTTCGGGGCGGATGTCCACCTCGGCCGGGACGAGCCCGATGCCGCTGGTGTTCACGTACAGACCGTCGGCCAGCCCGCGCTCGACGACCTTGGTGTCCCCGGTCGCCAGCCGCACCCCCGCCGCGGCCGCGGCCCGGCCCATCGCCTGCGCCACCCGGCCCAGGACCGCGAGCTCCAGGCCCTCCTCGAGGATGAACCCGGCCGAGAGCGCCACCGGCACTGCGCCGGCACAGGCCAGGTCGTTGATGGTGCCGTGGACCGCGAGCTCGCCGATGGAGCCACCGGGGAAGAACAGCGGGCGCACCACGTACGAGTCGGTGGAGAACGCGAGCCGGGCGCCCGCGACATCCAGGACCGCCGAGTCCGCCGGTGCCCGCGCCGTGTCGGTGGTCCCGAACGCGGGCAGGAACAGGTGCTCGATCAGCTCGCTCGACAGCACGCCGCCGCCGCCGTGCCCCAGTACCACCTGGTGATGGTCACGCAGCGGAAGTGGGCAGGTCCAACCGGTCGGGTCGACGGGGTCAGCCACGGCCGCCCGCCGGAGTCAGCCGCCGGAACTGGAAGTAGGCGGCGCACGCCCCCTCCGCCGAGACCATCGTCGCGCCGAGCGGGGTGCGTGGCGTGCAGGAGGTTCCGAACGCCGGGCACTGCGGCGGTTTGACCAGGCCCTGCAACACCTCGCCGCTGCGGCACTCGGCCGGTTCGGCCACCGTGAGGCCCTCGACGTCGAAGCGGACCTCGGCGTCGAAGTCCCGGTACGCCGCGGACAGCCGCCAACCCGAGTCCGGGATTGTCCCGATTCCCCGCCAGGCCCGGTCACACACCGTGAAAACCTCGGCGAGGATTTCCCGGGCCGCCGGGTTGCCCGCCGGCCGCACCGCCCGCGGGTAGGCGTTCGCGAGTTCTGCCCGCCCCGCCTCGAGCTGCTCGACGGCGTGGCGTACCCCGTCGAGCAGGTCGAGCGGCTCGAAACC
>NZ_CDWWXA010000018.1:16581-19123 GCF_977971845.1 Frankia sp. CeCAU1
CACCAGCACGTGGCTGACAAGTACGGAGAAGTTGTCGAGTCCACGGCGCCGGGCCGTCACCACGGCCATCGCGTTGGCTGGGGCGGTGGTCTCGAAGCCCACTCCGAAGAACACGACCTGGCGGTCCGGGTTCTCCTCGGCGAGGCGGACCGCGTCGAGCGGCGAGTAGACCACCCGGACGTCCCCGCCACGCGCCCGGACCATGAACAGGTCCATGCCGCTGCCGGGGACCCGCAGCATGTCCCCGAACGAGCAGAAGATCACCTCGGGGCGGGCGGCGATCGCCAGCGCCCGGTCGATCGTCTCCAGCGGCGTGACGCACACTGGGCAGCCGGGGCCGTGGATGAACTCGACCTGGTCCGCGAGGAGCTGATCGATTCCGTTGCGGATGATCGAGTGGGTCTGGCCGCCGCAGACCTCCATGATCGCCCAGCGTCGGGTCGCGGTGGCGATGATCGCATCCAGCAGCCGGCGGGCCAACGCCGGGTCGCGGAACTCCGCCAGGTACCTCACCGGCCCGGCCCGGTCATGCCCGGTTCCGCCGCGCGCGATCCCAGCTCCTCCTCGAGCAGCCCCAGGTCCCGGAACATCGCGAGGGTCTCCCGCGCCGCGGCCTCGTCCAGCCTGATCAGCCCGAAGCCGGCATGGATGATCGTGTACTGCCCGACGGTCGCGTCGGGCAGGTAGGCGAGGCACACCGTCTTGGTGACGCCGCCGAAATCGACGATCGCCATCCGCGTACCACGGTCGTCCCAGATCTCGATGATCCGGCCCGGTATCCCCAGACACATGCCGTCAGGCTTCCTTCCCGCCGAAGGCCGGCTCCGTCGGGCGGCTCAGCGCCGCGACCGCAGCCTGGCCCAGCGCCAGCCCACCGTCGCCCGGCGGCACCACCCGATGGACGAGTACGTCGAACCCGGCAGTGGCGAGCCGGGCGCGGCAGGCCCGCGTCAGCACTACGTTGGCGAACACCCCGCCGGTCAGACCGACCAGGCGGACTCCGTACCGCCGCCGCGCGAGCCCCGCGACCTCGGCCACCGCGTCCGCGACCGCCAGATGGAACGCGCCGGCCAGCACCGGCACCGCCACTCCCGCCCGCAGACCGGCGACGATCCCCGCGAGCACCCCCGCCGGGTCGAGGACGCCGTTCGCCAGGCCGAAGGCGAGCCGGCAGGCACCGGCGCCGCCGAGTCCGGCGCCGCCGAGCTCCGCCGCGGCGAGCCCGTCCGCGGCGAGCGCCTCCAGCTCGACGGCGGCCTGCGCCTCGTAGGTGATCCGGTGGCGCACCCCGAGCAGCGACGCCACCGCGTCGAACAGGCGGCCCATGCTCGTGCAGGGCACGCAGGCCACGCCCCGGTCCAGCGCGGTGCGCAGGGTGCGCAACTCCGCCACGGAGCAGGCCCGCACCGGCGCCAGGTCCGCGGTCCAGTCCAGGTCGGCGGCGGCCAGATGGGCGAGCGCGACCCGGTACGGATTGCGGACGGCGGCGTCGCCCCCGGGCAGGCCGATCGGACGCAGGTGCGCGACCCGCTCGGCGCGGGCGACGTCCGGGCCTACCAGCAGCACCTCGCCGCCCCAGATCGTGCCGTCGAGCCCGTAGCCGGTGCCGTCGAACGCGACCCCGAGGATGGTGTCGCCGAGCCTGCCGTGCTCGGCGAGTAGGGCGGCCACATGGGCATGGTGGTGCTGGACCAGGTGCGGCAATCGGCCGGCGGACCGTGACCCGTGGGTGGAGGTCTGGTTCGCCCCCGCCGCCGGGTCCCCGGCTGCCGCCTGTTCGGTCCCCGTAGCCGCCGCGCGTTCGGCCCAGGCCCGGGTGACGTATCCCGGATGGAGGTCGGCGGCGAGCGTCTCCGGCGCAACGCCGTACAGATCGGTCAGGTGCGCGGCGGAGCGCTCGAAGGCCCTGAGCGCAGCCAGGCTGCCCATGTCACCCAGATGCTGGGACACGAACGCGCGACGGTCCGTGGTGAGGCAGAACGTGCTCTTGCCCTCGCCGCCCACGGCGAGCACCGACCGGACGGGGCGGCCGAGGTCCACCGGCAGCGGAACGTATCCGCGGGAGCGCCGCACCGGCAGCACCTGCCCGTCGTCCCCGTAGCCGCAGCGCACCACCGAGTCGTCACACGGCAGGAGGATCGGTCGGTCGTGCCGGAGGAACGCATCAGCGAGGCCGGCGAGCCGGTCCCGCGCGTCGTCGTCGGCGAAGCAGATGGGCTCGCCCGAACGGTTGCCACTGGTCATCACCAGCATCCGCGGCGGTGGCGGGCCGCCACCCGGGACTGGCGCGAACAGCAGGTGGTGCACGGGTGTGTACGGCAGCAGCAGCCCCACCAGCGGGGTGCCGGGGGCGACCAGCCGCGACATCCCCGATATCCCTGACATCCCCGCCGCGGGCGAGCGGCGGACGAGCACGATCGGAGCGGCCGGCGATGCCAGCAGCGCCGCCTCCGCCGACGACAGGTCGGCCACCAGGGTGGCCGTCGCCAGGTCGCGCACCATCACCGCGAACGGCTTGTCGGGCCGGTCCTTGCGGGCGCGC
>NZ_CDWWXA010000018.1:19425-22982 GCF_977971845.1 Frankia sp. CeCAU1
AGGCGCGCCAGGGCCGTGTCGCTGGCCGTGTCGCCCGGATCGTTCTCGGCCGAGCAGGCCAGGTGGTAGCCGCCGACGCCCTTGACCGCGACCACCGCGCCGCCCGCCAGTGCCCGCTGGGCCGCCGCCAGCGCGGCATCCGTGCCGTGGACCTCCGGTCCGGTGCCGTCCGCGGGGCTGAACCACAGCTGCGGTCCGCAGGACGGGCAGGCGACGGGTTCGGCGTGGAAACGGCGGTCCGCCGGGTCGGCGTACTCCGCCGCGCACTGCGCGCACATCGGGAAACGGGCCATCGTCGTGGCCGCGCGGTCATACGGCAGCGCGCTGATGATCGTGTACCGCGGGCCGCAGTTGGTGCAGGTGATGAACGGGTGGCGGTGGCGCCGGTCGGTCGGGTCGAACATCTCGCGCAGGCAGTCGGCGCACACCGCGGTGTCCGCGGGTACCAGGGTGCGATCGCCGGGAACGGTCGCGCCGGCCACGATCCGGAACCCGGCGTCGCCGGCGGTCGACCGGGTCACGCTCGTCATCGTGACGCGCTCGATGCGCGCGAGCGGTGGCGCCTGCGGTTCGAGCCGGCGCAGGAACTCGGCCACGGCCACCTCGTCGCCTTCGACCTCGGCGAACACCGAGGTCGAGTCGTTGCCGACGAATCCCGCGAGCCCGAGGGTGCCCGCGAGCCGGTGGACGTAAGGCCGGAAACCGACGCCCTGGACGACGCCCTCCACCACGACCCGGCGCCGGACCCGGCGCCCGGTCCGCCCGGTATGCCCGGTCCGCTCGGTCCGCTCGGTCCGCTCTCCGGTCATACCCGCCGCCAGATCATGACCCGGTTGTTGCCCGAGTCCGCCACCGCGAGCCGGTCACCGCGCACCGAGAGGCCGTACGGCCAGCAGAAGGTGTCGGCCTCGACGCGGGTCCACCGGTTCTCCCCGGTCTCGGCGAACGACGGCTGGCCGAGCACACCGGTCGCGGGCGTGGAACTGCGCCGCGGCAGCTCGTCCCACAGCAGGACGCGGTTGTTGGCGGTGTCCGCGACGGCCAGCAGGTGCCCGTCGCTGTCGACGGCGTAGGGGAAGCGCAGGACGTCGGCCCGGCCGGGCGCGTAGGGGAACTCCCCGGAGCATGCGAGATCGGGCTGGCCGAGCACCAGATCGGCGTCGCCGTCGGCGTCGGGATGGGGGGCCCAGCCGAGCAGCCGGTGGTTGCCGGCGTCCGCGACCAGCAGCCGGTCGGCGGTGCCGGCGAGGTCGTGCGGCCACCGGAAGCTCGCCGGACCGGCCGCGCCGCCACGGTTCTCGTCCCGGCGGGTGGGATCGGGCTGCCCCAGCACCAGGTCGGGTAGCCGGCCGGGCGAGGACGGCAGGCCATTCGACCAGCCCAGGATCCGCCGGTTACCGGTGTCGGCGACGTAGAAGCGCCCACCCACCACGGCCACCCCGAAGGGCCAGTAGAAGGTGTCTGGTCCGCACGGGCCGCCCCGGTTCTCGCGGACGGCGTCGGCGTCCGGCTGCCCGAGCACGAGGTCGGGGGCGGTGTCGGTGACCGTCGGGACCTCGTTCCAGACCAGCACCCGGTGGTGCCAGGCATCGGCGACCACGAGCCGGCCGTCCGTGACGAGCACGCCGGTCGGCAGGTGCAGGCCGCCTTCGGGTCCGCGCCCCGCGGCCGCCGGCCCTTCGCTCGTCGCGTCGGCCTGGCCGAGCACGACGTCGGCGGGGGCGCCGTCGAGGGCCGGCAGACCATGCCAGATCAGCACCCGGTGGTTACCCGAGTCCGCCACCACGAGCAGGTCGTCGCCGAGCCACACCCCGCGCGGCGCGTACAGCCGGGACGCCGACGGCCGCGCCGACGGCAGAGCCAGCCCGCCGGGCGCCGGGGCGCCGATCCACACCGCCGGTTCCCAGCTTCCCGCCTGGCCGCCCTGCCCAGCCTGGCCGCCCTGCCCCACCCATCTGGCCGGAGTGCTCGGAGTGGCGTCACCGAGTGTTCCGCTGCCGGGCGTCACGTCGACTTCGCGGTGAGCCGGCGGGCGATCTCGTCGAGCACCCCGCGCACGGCCAGGACGGCGTCGGGGTCCCCGACCTCCTCGAAGATCGCCCGTGCCTCGTGCAGCACCGCCTGCGCCGGGTCGAAGAGGCCGAGGTGGGCCAGGGCGTTGCCCTGGTTCGCCCGAGCCCGGGCGTAGCCGAGGGGGTCGGCGTCGCGGTCGCGGGCGGCGATGACCTCCTGGTAGCGCGCGACCGCCTCCCGCAGGTTGTCCTCCCGGTGTGCGGACGGCGCGTAGACCAAGGCGTTGGCCAGGTTGAGCTGGGTGCTGGCCCACCGCTCGGGATGAGTCTCGCGGGTGTAGACGGACAGAGCGGTCCGCAGGCCCTGCACAGCCACGCCGACCCGCAGCTGGTCGGACGCCTGCGCCATCGGCATGGTCAGATACGCCGTGGCGAGGTTGACCTGTGCCGCCGCGAACAGCTCCGGGGCGGTGTCGACGCGGACCAGGCGCAGCGCCGAGAGGTAGTGCTCCACCGCGACCTTCAGGCCCGCCGGATCGTCCCCGGCCAGCTCCTGGTAGGCCGAACCGAGGCTCAGGTGCAGCTCGGCCCGGCCGACCGTGAGGTCGGTGGCGGCCAGCGCGGCGAGCGCCGCCGTCAGCTCTGCGATGACGGCCGGGCTCGGTCCCTCGACTCCGCGACGCAGGTCCGCCGCGGTGGACCTGAGCTGGGCGGCGAGACCGGGGGAGGGCTCCCGCGCCGCGGCGATGGCCCGCTCCAGCAGCCCCGCCGCCTTGCCCGCCTGGCCGGCGGCCATGGCGTGGGCGGCGTGTGCGGACCACACCATCGCCGCGATCTCGCCGGTCTCCCCGCCGGGCGGCGGAGGTTCGTCCAGCTCGCCCAGGGCGAACCGGACCACGTCCACCAGGATCCCCAGCTCGTCGCCGAGCGCCCGGCGCAGTGCCACCGGGTCTTCGGGGTCCGCGCCTGCTGGTCGCAGCACGAAGCGGTTGTAGCGGTCGACCGGGTCGTCGCCGCGCAGCTGCCCGACGGCCGCGACGACCTCCCCGCGGTAGGCGAGCTCCAGCGCGGCCAGCTCCGCAGGCCAGGCCACCGGCACCTTCCCGGCCGCCAGCGTCCGGCGCAGGTCGGCCGTGGCCTCGCCGCCCGGCACGAGCAGGAAGCCGGCCGGCAGCGGAAAGACCCCGACGGGCTGCGGGCGCGCGCAGGTCACGCCCGTGCTGATGACGCCGTCCTCACCCATGTGCGTCCTCACCCATGCGTCTGGTCATCTGGACCTGTGCGTCCGGTCATCCATGCGTTCCGCCGGTCCCGGGGGCGAGACCAGAGATGATCATGTCCCGGACCTGTTCCATCGCCCGGCGCACCGCGGGACTGAGATCGGCGCCGGGCTCCACGCCGCCCGCCTCGATGAGGTAGACGGCGACGTCGTCCGGGTAGCCGTCGCCGAGCAGCCAGCGCCCGAACGCCAGCGCCTGGTCCCAGCGGAAGGCGTGCGGGTGCAGCGTGTCCAGGGGCAGGTTCTCCAGCTGTGCGCCCGGGACC
>NZ_CDWWXA010000018.1:23296-51296 GCF_977971845.1 Frankia sp. CeCAU1
GGTCCCGGGCTCGGCCCCGGTGCGGCTGGCGTCGACGACAACGACCCGGCGCGCGCCGCGCATCGCGAACGCCGTGTCCATCCCGGCGGTCCCCCCGTCGACCAGGCGCACCCCGGCCGGGACGCCCGTCTCGGCGAGCCGGCGGACAAGGATCGGCCCGACCCCGTCGTCACCGCGCAGCAGGTTGCCGCAGCCGATCACGGCCACCTCGCACCCTGGTGGTTCGAAACCGGGCGGATCGACCTGCACCCGCGGCCCGACCGGGGGCCGCGAGGCGGCACCCGCCTCGCGATCCCCGGTCATAGGTCGGTCCCGGTCATAGGTTGTCGTTGATGACGAACCTGCTGAGCTCCCGGCCGGTCCTGCCGTCGTAGGCGTGGACCGTGCAGACCAGGCACGAGTCGAAGCTGCGGGCCACGTGGCCGAGCTCGATCGGGTTCTCCGGATCCACGATGGGCGTGCCGACGAGGGCCTGCTCGATGGGACCGGGCGCCTCGGAGCCGTCGCGGGGGCCGATGTTCCAGGCGGTCGGGGTGACCACCTGGTAGTTCGCGATCTTTCCGTCCTCGATGACGATCCAGTCCGAGAGCGAGCCGCGGGCCGCCTCCGTGGAACCGAAGCCGCGCCCTTGGGTGTACTCCACCGGCTTGAGGTGAAACGGCTCGCGCAGGTCCAGCTGGTCGAGCCAGGCCCGCGTCCACTGGTAGTACCTGGCGGCCTCGTGCATCCGGGCCAGCAGGCGGACCATCACCGACGGGCCGATGGCCGCCAGGATGTCCCCGAACAACGGGTCGTCGTCCTGGTGGGCACCCGCGCCGGGAGCCGCGGCGGCGACGCGGCGGGCGAGTGGCCCGGCCTCCAACGGCAGGTATCCGTGGTTCGGCACCTCGTACCGGGGTGACTTCGCCCAGCTGTACTTGCCCTGCTCCCGGCCGCGCGCCGGATCGATGGGCCGGGTCTCGCCGTCGAACGGGTGGCGCGCCTCGGTTCCCTCGTAGAACGAGTGGGTGACGTCCTCCCGCACCCGGGCCTGGTCGAACTCGAAGTACCCGCCGCCCGCGTACACCCCGGACCGGCCGATGAGTGCCGCGTTGCGGCCGGAGATGGTCGGCCGGGTGTAGAGGTCGGGGGCGAAGTACGTCCCGGTCGCCAGGTAGTTGCCGACTCCCTGGCCGTAGCGATCCAGGCCGATGTCGAGGCAGTACCGGAGGAAGAAGCCGCAGTCGCTGTCGTGCTGGGCGGGGTTCTCGTCCACCCAGGCGAGCACGTCCTGCCAGGTACGGTTGGCCAGCCAGCGCTCCACCGAGCAGCCGAGCCACTGCTTCTCCAGCCAGTTGACCTTCCAGTGCTCCAGGATGGCGATGGAGCGGGTCACGTCCGACAGCGTCGGCGCGCACATCACCCCGCCGGGCACCATGAAGCTGGAGTGCGGCCACTGCCCGCCGAAGATGGCGTAGACCTCCACCGGCTTGGCCGACAGCACCACCGCCGGGCCGTAGCTGCTGCCGGTGTAGGGCGCGAACCGCCGTACCGCCTCCTCATACAGCGGCGAGGAGGCGTATTTCCGGTTCGTGAGGTCGATGGCGAACAGCGCGTAGAAGCAGCGCGGGATGCTCTGCAACGTCTCGCACGCCTGCGCGATGTTGCGGACCAGCGTCGCGTTGGGCGGCATCTCGGTGCGCCACGCGACGTCCAGCGCGTACGCCGACTTGTACAGGTGGCTGCCCCCGCAGATCCCGCAGATCCGCGGGGTCACGATCAGGCCCGCCTGCGGGTCCTTGCCGCGCAGGATGATCTCAAAGCCCCGGAACATCGCCGCCTCGGTCCACGCCGAGGTGACCACCCCGTCGTCGATCGTGACCCGGACGTCGAGGTCGCCCTCGACGCGCCCCAACGGGCTGACGTTGAGATCGACGGTGGCCATTGGAATCCTCTCTTCCCCTCGTCCGTTCCTCGCGGTCTCCGGTCGGAGCACGCGCGGTCATCGGCTACCGGCTACCGGCTACCGGCCGGCTAGACGACGAACATGTCCTCCTTCGACCACTGCGGGGCGACTATCCGGGCAGCTGCCGCGTGTGCCAGGTAGCCGAGGTGGCCGCTGCCCGCCGGCACCTCCCGTGGAATGAGCCCGCCGACCTTCCGGGTCCTGAAGATCGTGCCGGGGGCGAGGTCGAAGAACGGGAACTCCGGCTCCGTGCACCCGATGCACGGCATGCCGGCGCGGGTCTTCGACGACTGGCGGTTCCACAGGATCCGGTTGCACGGGGAGTGGGTCATCGGGCCGCGGCAGCCGAACTCGTAGAACAGGCAGCCCTTGCGGGTCCCGTCCCCGAAAGCCAGGGTCGACTGCTTGTATTCGAAGTACTCCGCCCTGGTGCAGCCGGTCTGGGTGAATGTCGTGAAGAACGTCCGTGGCCGGTGCAGCTCGTCGAGCGCGATGTCGGCGGCCCGGCCGGTGGCCAGCGCCACGATGATCTGCGTGATCCAGTCCGGGTGGGCCGGGCAGCCCGGAATGTTGACGACGGGCAACCCGGAGCGCGACCGGAAGTCCGGGCCGAGGAAACCGCCGCGTTCACGCTTGTGGAACTGCAGCCCGGTGGAGTCCGTCGGGTTCGGCGCCGTCGCGGGGATCCCGCCCCAGCACGCGCAGTCCCCGATCGCCACCACCACCTGGGCCCGGGCGGCCAGCTCACGCACCCAGTCCTGCATGGGCCGCTCGGCGAAAACGTCGAAGCTGCCGGTTCCGTCCGGGCCGCGGATCACCGAACCCTCGAAGACGAAGATGTCGACCGGCCGCGCACCCCGCGCGCAGTCGGTGAACAGCTCCCGGGCCTGGGCGCCGTTCTCCAGCCCCAACGACGGGTGCCAGAGCAGTTCCAGCCCGAAGTCGGTGATCAGGTCGACGACGTTGGGCTCGTCGGCGTTCAGGAAGGACATCGTGTTGCCGCTGCACGCCCCGCCCTGGAACCACAGCACGGATGACATCAGTACTCCCTTCGTCGGACGGGCCGTGGTCGGCACCGCGGTCCGCCGCACCGCCCACCTCCACGAGCGGACCGAGCCCTCCGGCGAGGTGATCGGAAGCCGCTGGGTCGGGTGATCGTCGGGTGGCCCGTCGCCTCACGGAGACTTCCGGCAGAGCAAACGCTATGTCCCCCAACGCCGGACGCCCATCGACAGTGCGCGGAGGCTGCCACCAACGCGCAGTCACCAACGCGCAGTGCGGTTTGGTGAAGCGCACACGACCGGGCGAGAGTGGGGCATGCACCGGCCATCCCAGCCCGCCCTCATCGACGCCCGTGGGGCGAGCGCCGAGGCGCGGCCCGGCGAAGCGGTGAGCCGGTGCGATGCCGGCTCGGGCGGGTCACCGGATCAGGCGGGTCGCCGGAGGGTGCCGGGGGAGGACCGGGCGATGCACGAGCTGTCCGTCTGCCGATCGATCGCGGGCGTCGTCACCCGGCACGCGGCCGGTCGGCCGGTCACCCGGGTGCACGTCCGGGTGGGTCAGCTGCGCCAGATCGTGCCGGAAACCCTCGCCTACTGCTGGGAGCTGATGAACGCTGGGCCCCCGGAGAACGCTGGGCCGCCGGGGAACGGCGCCGATCCCCCCGGCGGGCAGGTGCTGGCCGGGTCCGTGCTGGCCGGGTCCGTGCTGGAGGTCGAGAGCGTGCCGGTCAGTGTGTGCTGCCGGGTGTGCGGGACCCGCGGCGAGTTGGCGGACCGGGCGCTGCGCTGCGGCACCTGCGGCGCGGCCGGCGTCACCATCGTCACCGGCGAGGAGTTCCTCGTCACCTCGTTCGAAGTGGCTCCCGACCCGGCGGCTGTCGACCCGGCGGCTGTCGACCCGGCGGCTGTCGACCCGGCGGCTGTCGACCCGGCGGCTCTCGGCTCGGCAGCTCCCGACACCGTGGAGGCGTGACACGCCGTGGGTCGCTTCCATCCCCACCCGGAAGGGGCGCATCCCCACCCGGAAGGGGCGCATCCCCACCCGGAAGGGGCGCCGCACGAGTACTCGGGTCCGCACCCACCGGCCGGGGTGTCCGTCGGGGACCATTCCGGCTATGGCACCGGGCCCGAACGGGTCGAGGTCCTCGAGCGGATCCTCGGGGAGAACGAGCGGGTCGCGCTGGCGAACCGGGCCGCCTTCGACGCCGCCGGCGTCACGGTGGTGAACCTGATGTCCGCTCCCGGCGCCGGTAAGACCACCCTGCTGGTCGAGACGCTGCGCCGTCTCGGCCCGCAGCTGCGGGTCGGGATCATCGAGGGCGACATCGAGACCAGCATCGACGCCGACCGCCTCGACGGGCTCGGCGCGGCGATCGCCCTGATCAACACCGGTAACGGGTTCGGCGGGGAGTGCCACCTGGACGCGCCCATGGTCGCCTCGGCGCTGGGCCGGTTGCCCCTGCGCGACCTCGATCTCGTCGTTATCGAGAACGTCGGCAACCTGGTGTGCCCCGCCGAGTTCGAGGTCGGGGAGGACCTGCGCGCGATGGTGTTTGCCGTCACCGAGGGCGAGGAGAAGCCCCTCAAGTACCCGGTCATGTTCCGCTCGGCCGACCTGGTGCTCGTCAACAAGACGGACCTGCTTCCCCACCTCGACTTCGACCTTGAGGCGTTCCGGAAGAACCTCGCCGACGTCAACCCGGGCGTGGCCATGCTGGAGGTCAGCGCCCGTACCGGCCAGGGGGTCGACGCCTGGTGCGCGTGGCTGCGCGCCCTACCCGGACAGCGCCCGGAGCCTACGATCGGCGGGGCCGCGCTCGATGACGACGGGGATCCAGCGCGGGCGGGCGCTCGACGGCGGGCGTCTGGAAGGCGGCGGTCTCGACGTCCGTGACCACGACATCGATGATCTCGACATCAGACAGCCCGAAGTCGGGTGCCTGGAAGAGGCGGATCGTCAGAGGCGGAGGCTCCTGCCGCGGCAGAGACCGCGGCGGCTCCGACGCGGAGAAGAGGGGGATCGAGGCGGTGGCGATGAGATGTCTCGCTTTCGGGGTGGGGCTGCCGAGTGGAACGAGGGGTAGGACGTCAGAGCGGTGACAGGCTTCTCCGTGGGACCTTCCGCCGCCTACGTGGCGTCTTCGGGTTCCGCGAATCGAAGCCTCATGGCGTCAGAGACGGGACGTCTTGCTGAACGGGCTCAGAATGCGTTCCTGCTGGGAACCGAAATCGACGAGGACGGCGACTTCTGCTTCGACCCCGGTTACCTGGCCGAGACCGTACATGTCGTGGGTGACCCGGTCTCCTACGGCGAACCGCTTGCACGGCGGGGTGACCGGGGCCTTGAAGGGGCTGGTGGACAGACGGGGCCTGGGTACCGCTGACTTGGTCATCGCCTCCAGTCTGCGCCTGCCGCACCGGGCGCCGCTGGTCGTCGTTGACGAAGACCAGCCGGTCACCGCTGCTCTCACCGGCCATGGCGCCCGGACGAGCGAGGTTGCCGACCTGCTGCCCGCGCGTGTCGCCGGGACTCTACCGGCCGCACCCTTGAGCGCCTGGCCTTTATCCACCGAGTGTTACAGAGTGTTGTCGAGTGTTACCAGGCCTGTGGGGCGCCGAGGTCGTCGATCAGCTCGGCGAGGACGAGTTCCTCGTCCACTCTGATCGCATGGTGCTCCAGCGCGGGGCGCAGGTCGGGGTCCCAGGCCGCGTCGACCGGCCGGCCAGCCAGCTCGCCGCCGGTCACCGTGGTCAGCGCGGCCTGATAGGACCGGGCGTCGAAACGCCATGGCCGCCAGCCGATCCGTTCCCGCAGGCCGTTGGCGATGCGGATGCCGCCCCAGTCGAAGTCGCCGTGGTAGGCGAACCGCGCGCCCTGGCCGGCGAGCGCCGCGAGCAGGCCGATGACGGCGGCCGACGGCTGGCCGTTCACGCACACCAGCGGCGGGGTGCGGCCCGCCAGCTCGTCGGCGGCGCTGGCCAGCACGATCGGATTCTCGCACAGGTACACCACTCCGAGGCCCACACCGAGGTCGCCGCGGTCCTGGCCCGGGCCGACCTGGCGCAGAGTGAGCACGCAGGGCTCCCCCGCCTCGCGACAGATGGCCAGGATCCGGCCGGTCGGGCTGTCCGCCCCGCCCGGCAGACCCAGGCAGAGCACCGTGGACGACAGTTCGTCACGGTGTACCCCGACAGCGGCCCACGCGGCGCGACGGCCCGCGGCCGAGCCGTCACCCGCAGGGTGGGATCCGCCCAGTACCCGGGCCGCCGCCAGGGCCAGCGTCGCCAGCGGCCGGCCGTCGTCGAGCGCGTGCGCGTCGCCGGTGCTGGTGGCGGCCAGCCGGCCCAGCGCCACGCCGGGTGAGGGCAACGCGTCGAGCACCCGGACCAGGTCGGCGGCCAGCGGCATCGCCGCGTCCGGGGTGCCAGTCAGCCGGCGCAGCAGGCCGGTGCTGTCCAGCCAGGACCGCCAGGGGGTGAGTTCGGGGCGCCGGGCGAGAAGGTCGTCCAGGGGCTGGTGCGCCTGCGCCCAGGCCCGTGACTGCGCCGCGGCCAGCTCCGCCCGCTCCGTGACATCCCCGGTGAGCTGGCGGACGGCGGCGGCGAGTCCGTCCGGCGCGGCGCCGCTGGACCGCAGCACCGCGTCGACCTCGTCCAACGACACGGACAGCGAGGCGCCGGTGCCGGCCCGGCGGCCCAGCAGCCGCTCGACCCCCCGCCGCTGGTCCGCGCTGGCCCGGCCGAGGGTGACTGTCCCGGTGAGCGGCCGGCCCAGCTCGATCCTGCGCCGTACCCGGTCGAGCAGCCATGCCGTGTGCTCACCGCCCAGCAGACGACGCAGCCGTTCCACATCGCGGGCGGCCCCGGTCGACGCCGCGCTCACTCGAACGGTAGGGGCTCGGTGTTGTCACCCTGCGCCGGACGGAGCGGCTGGGGCCGGTCGGGCTGGTCGGGCTGGTCGGGCTGGTCGGGCTGGTCGGGCCGCTCGGGTTGCTCGGGTTGGTAGGGCACCGGCCGGTCGACGCGGGTGCGCTCGTGCCCGTCCCACCGCCACGGCGTGACGAGCACGGCATCGATGCCGTCCCGGCGGGACAGCTGCGCGATCGCCAGGCCGGGGACCTGCGGGTAGCAGCCCCACTCGCGCTCGCTGGTCATCACCACATCGAGGTCGAACGCGGCGAGCAGGCCCAGGCACTTGGCCCGCGAGTCGTCGTCCACCCCGGCGAACGCCTCGTCCAGGGCGACCAGGCGGGGTGCGTGCCGGTTGCCGGAGGAGTCGTAGAACGACGAGGCGGCCGCGAACAGCGGCACCGACGCCGCGAGCACCCGCTCACCACCGGACGCCGGACCGCTCGCCGGCCGCCACTGACCGTCCTGGAACCGCTGCACAGCGAACTCGTGCCAGTCGCGGTAGTCCAGGGCACGGGTCAACTGCTCGGCCCATCCGCCGGTGGTGTCCGCGCTGTGCTCCCGGTTGATCTCCTCCTGGAGGAACGCGCCGACGGCGGTCCGCTCGGCGGGGCTCCAGGCGTCGGCCGTCTGCCGCAGCAACCGGTCGCGCACCGCGCCGAGCCCCTCGGGGGCGCTGCGCGCGACCCGCCACTGCAACCGCAGCCGCATGCCGGTCGACGTGGGCCGCTGCGCGAGGTCCGTGTTGATCCGGCGAACCTGGCTCTCGGCGTCGCTGATCAGTTCCTGCAAGGCGCCGGCCACCTCGTTCACGAGGTGGTTCTCCAGGATCTCGCGTTCCTTCGCGGACAGCAGCATCGCCCGCTGCCCGGTCTCCGTCTCCAACGCGGCGACCAGGGCCGGGATGTCCTGCTTGCGGCCCTGGAACAGGACGTCGACCACGATCACGCCGTCGGAGACGACCATCCCGACCGAGTGGCCGTGCCGGGACAGCGCGTCGGTGAGAACCTTGTGCTCGGCCGACACCCGCTGCTGCGCCAGCTCCCACCGGCGGTCGGTGTCGTCGACGTCGTCGAGGGCGGCGTTGACCGCCCGGGCGAGCGTGATCGCGGGGTACGGTGCCCAGCCGGCAGCCGGGTCCGGGATCTCCAGGTCCGGGACGGCGACCGCGAGCAGGCCGGTGGCCGCGAACGCCCGGAGCCTCGCGACAGCCGCCTCGCGTTCGGCCGCGGCGGTGGTGATCGCCTCCCGCAACGTCTCACGCCGGCCGTGAGCCCGGCCCCGGGCGTCGAGCGCATCCCGTTCGGCGGCCCGCGACTGCTTCTCCTGCTGCCCGCACCGGTCGAGTTCGGTGTCGACGGCGGCCAGTTTGCGGAACAGTTCGTCGACGGCGGCGCCGGCCGTCTCGACCAGGACCCGGTGACGTTCGGCGGCCGCGTCGGCCTGCGTCTGCGCCTCGGCGACCGCCTCGGCCGTCTGTTCCTGGCGTTCCAGCGCGAGGGTGAGTTCGTGTTCCGCCTCGGTCGCCGCGCGGCGGGACCGGTCCAGCGATTCCGCCGCCGGCCACAGCGCGGCCAGCTCCGCCCGGTAGTCACCCAGGGCGTCCCGGACGTCGGCCAGCGCGGCCGGCTCCGCGGGCAGGCGCACGTCGCCGGCGAACTCCTCGGCCGCCGCCCGCGCCTCACCCGCGGCCTGCTGTCGGCGGGCCGCGACAGCGGCCGCCTCCTGGTGCTGGGCGTCGATCCGCCGCTTGGCCTTGTGCTCCGTGGCCAGCTGCGCGTGCGCCTCGCGCAGGTCGCCGTCGGAGGGCCGGGCCCCGTGCTCGGCGGCCAGCGAGAGCTGCCGGTCGGCCAGCTCCGCGGCGGCCGCGGCCAGCTCTTCGAACCGTAGCTCGATCCGGGTCGCATCGGCGCGCAGGTGGTCGAGCCGGACCCGCCTGGCCGCCTCGCGGGCACCCTCACCGATGTAGCCGGCGGTTTCCTTGCGCCAACCGCCGGTCAGGACCCCGTTACCGAACCGGCCGTCCACGGTGACCCAGGTCTCGGTGTCCGAGGTCTCGGTGGCCGCCGGCCCGTGGACCAGGGAGCCGCCGGCCGGGCCGGGCCCGCCGCGCAGGCCGATCGTCGCGAGGACGGCGGCGACCGCGGTGTCGCTCAGCCGGGCCGCGCGTGCGTCGTCGCGGTCGATCGCCGGCGTGAGCACCGCGGCCAGCCCACCCCCCGGCGCAGGCCGCCCGGGCGTGACCAGAACGTCGTCGCTGACGGGGTTGTGCAGCCGCCCGTCCGGGCCGACCCAGGCGTCGAGGATCCCGGCGGCCTCCAGCGCCGCCTCGATTCCGGCCCGGTGCTCGTCGGGCACGCCGTCGACGAAGTCGACGACCTTCCACAGCGGGGCGCCGTCCCGGCCGTCCCGCCCGTGCTCGTCGCGGGTGTGCGGGGCCGGCGGCGAGTCGTGGCCACCGGCCGCCAGCCGCTCGATCTCCTCGGCGAGCCGTTCGAGTTCCCGCCGGGCGGCCGTCTGCTCGCCGTCGAGGACGGCCTGCCGGCGCCCGAGGTCGGCGGTGGCCAGCCGCGCCGCCTCGTCCACCGCGGTGGCGACCGGGTTGGACCCGTCGAGTGTGTCCACCCAGCCGGCCAGGGCTGCCAGCGCGGCGTCCGGGTCGGCCGGCCGCAGGTACGCGCAGCCGGCCAGGTAGGCCGTGCAGGCCGCGACGAGGCCCGCCCCGCGCTGGGCGGTCAGGTCCTCGGCCGCCGCGATCCGCTCGGCGGCGGCCTGCTGCTCGGCAGTGATCCGGTCCATGTCGTCCCGGGCCGCGCGTAGCGCCACGTCGGCGTCGGCCGCCGCGCGCAGCAACCCGTCGAGGCGGTTCACGGCGGCGCCCTGCTGCCCGACCAGGGCCTCGGCGGATCGCCGGGCGTCGCGGTACGGCGGTTCCCCGCCGTCCAGCTCGGTGAGCACTGCGGCGTGCCGGCCGGTGACCAGGGCGGCCTCGGCCGCCAGCCCGGCGGCCCGGACCGCGGCGTCGAAGCCCGCCGCGTCGGCCTGGACCATGCGTTCCGCACCCGTGAGCCGGCGCTTCCGGTCGCCGGCAGCCTCGGCCGCGGCCCGGCTGTCCCGCTCCCGCTGGGCGGCGAACCGGGCGAGTCGCCCGGCATCCTCCTCGGCGCCCCGCAGCGCCGCCGCGTCGCGCATCTCCGGGCTGTCCCGCAGCGCGTCCCGCCGGGCGGTCAGTGTGGCCTTCGCCTCCTCCACCTCGGTGAGCGCCTGCTGCGCGGCCGTCAGGGCCTCGACCGCCGCCTGATGCGCGGCGTCGGCCTCGGCGAGATCCCGCCCGTGCTGCTCGTAGCGGCTGTGCGCCTGCCGCGGCGGCGCGGCGTACCGCTTCGCGGCCACTCGGGCGTACCGGCGGTAATGGGTCAGGAACGCCTGCGCCGCCGTTTCCGCCTCGGCGAGGGCGCGCAGCGTCTCCCGTTCCTCGTCCAGACCCCGGAACGCCTCGGCCACGATGACCACGAGCGCGGGGTCCAGCGGCGGCAACGCCTCGGTGAGCGCCCGGGAGAGCAGCTTCTCGTCGGGCTTCTTGGACAGTTGCGGCTGGCGTAGCTGGATCAGGAGGTTGACCAGGGCCTCGTACCGGTGCCCGCCGAGACCGAACAGCGCTTCGTCCACGGCACGGCGGTAGTCCGACGCGGTGTCGTACACCGCGCCGTGGCCGTCGACGGCTTCTTTCAGTTTGTCCCTGGTCAGCGGCACCCGGGTCGGGCTGACCAGGGACAGCTGCGGACCGATCCGCTGGCGGGTCACGAAGAACCAGTGCCGGACGATGCCGCGCCCGCTGACCGCCTTCAGGCCGGCCCCGATCGTGCGGTACTCGGGGATGCCGTCACCGCCCAGCCGGCCGAACTCCAGCCAGGTGTAGCCGAGCCGCTCGGGATGCGGATGCCGGCCGCCCAGCAGCAGGTTCCATTCCATCCGCTTGTTGCGGTCACCGTCCGGTTCGACCCGGTGCGCGGCCAGCTCGCCGTCCAGCAGGAACGGCAGCGTCAGCGCCAGGACCTTCGACTTGCCGGTACCGTTGTTGCCCCGCAGCAGCAGCCGCCCGTCGTGGAAGTGGAACTCTTCCACGTCGTAGTAGAAGAGGTCGACCAGGCCGGCGCGCAGCGGCTGCCAGCGGTCCTCCCGGGCCGGTACGGGAATCGAGGCCGGTGCCGTGGGCGATGCCGGTGTTGCGGGCATGCGGGTCGAGGTGCTCATCGGCGGCTCGTCTTCTTCCTTCTGGCCGGACCGCTTCTGGCCGGGCCGGCGGCGCCCGCCCGGCCGTCGTGGATCGTCGGCGCCTCGACGGCGTAGCGCGCGATCGCGGGCCGGGCGAGCACCGCCGGCAGCTCGCCGGCCCGGCCCGGCAGGTCCGTGACCAGCCGCAGCGCGCGCAGCTTGTCCAGCGCCATGGCGAGCAGCTCGGCGTCGGCACCCGGTTCGGTGACGCCCCGCCGCCAGTAGGTGGAATGCTCGGCTGCCATCTTCCGAACGTATCCACGCAGCTGGCCGACCGGCACCGGCTCCGCGGGATCCGGCCGGGTGGCGAGATACTCGGCGACTAGCAGGGTCACGTGGCCGTCGGTGCGCTGTTCCGGCATCCGTACGTCGGTGAGCTCGTCGTCGGGGTCGACCATCGCGATTCCCTCCGCGCGCATCTCGGCGATCAGACCGGTGGCGTCCTCGATCCGTCTGGTGATCGCCCGCCGCTGGCTGATCAGGTAGGCGCGCTCGTCCTCGGCGAGCTCGTCGTAATAGACGACGGGATCATCGAGCAGCCGGCGGGTCAACCGGTGGCGAAGCGACCGGTTGCGCAGGTCGTCGGTGTCGGGGACGGGCTCGTGGGTCAGCTCGGCGAGCCGCGCCCCGATGTCGTCGGCGTCGATGGTCGACGGGCCGCGGGTACCGGTCAGCAGCGACGCGAGCACCCTGCGGCGTACGTCGTACAACGCGTCGCCGCTGTCGCGCAGATAGGCGTCCTCCTCGCCGGCGACCCGATCCAGCACGCCGAGCGCGAGCAGCAGCCGGACCACCGCCACGAGGTCGGAACGTTCGTCCCGGCGGCTGAGGGTGAAGGTGACCCCGGTGCGGGCCAGTTCCGGGTCGCTCGCCGCGACCAGCACCCCTTCGGCCAACCGGCCGAGGGTGATCTGGGTGTCCGCCCCCTCCAGCACTGACAGCGCGAGACACAGCAGGACGTAGCGGCGCCGCCCGAACGGCGCTCGGCCCTTCCCCTCCCGCGCCGGGTGCGTGTCGTCCTGGATGGTCGCCGCCGTCTTGAACAGCCGCGCCGATTCGGCGTCGACGACCAGCCGCCAGCCGGTTTCGGCGGCGAGCCACTCGCGCAGCTCGGACGCGTGCCGGCGGACCAGCCGCAGGACCTCGTCGTCCGCGCCGGCGGTGCGTAGCGGCCCGGCCAGCAGCGCGCGCAGGGCCCTGCGCCGCGCGGCCCGGTTCTCCTCGGCGACCGAGTCCGCCGTCATCCGGACACCCGTCCGGTCTCCAGCAGCTCGAGCCGGTCTGGCCCACCGGCGAGTACGACTGGATCGAGGTCGTCTATCCGGCCATTCGGATCGTTTTGCCGGCTTCGGCCATTCAGGCCGTTCAGGCCGTTCAGGCCGTTCAGGCCGTTCCAGGCCGCCGGACGCGATGCCGCACCGGCCAGGTCGACGATCTCGACGGTGTGTTCCGGGCCGTCCAGGACGCCATCCTCGGTCTCGATCCGCGCCACCCCCCCGCCGGGGACGAGGGTGAGCCGGATCAGGACCGTGCCGTCGCTGGACGTGGTCTCCACCTCGGTATCGCCCGGCAGCCTGGCGGCGAGCGCGTCCCCGAGCAGGCCGAGGAACAGCCGGAACGCCTGCCGGTCCAGGACGCCGAGCTGGGACAGCAGCACCGGCCCGTCGGTGGCGAGCCGGGCCCGAGCGGACGCGGCCTGCTCCGCCTCCCGCGCGGCCTGCTCGGCGAGCAGCCGCCGCTGCCGCGCGCGGTCCGTGACCCGGTTCGGCGTTCCGCGCCGCTCGTAGGAACCGGTCCGGCGTAGCTGCGGGCTGATCCGCATCGGCGGCGCATCCTGCCACGGCGTGTTCGGTGCCGGCTCGTCCTCCTGCCAGGCGGCGACGGTCTCCTGGCTGACGGTGAGATGCCGGGCCGAGGCCAGGCCGAAGGCGGCCCGCCACAGCCGGTGGGCCGCCGCGTCGTCAGGGGCCTCGGCAAACCAGCGAGCGAGCGTGCGGAAGTCCGCCGACCGGTCCGAACGGCCGGTACGGCGCTCGTTGAGTGCGGCGACGGTGTCGATGAGCTGGGTGATCGCGGTGATCGCCGCGCCCCGCAACAACCGTGCCTGGGAGGGACGGCGTGAATCCGCCGACACGAACCAGTCGTGCAGGCCGCGCCAGCGGTTGCGCCAGCCGTCCAGGGCCGCGGCGACCGCGGCGTCGTAGGCGGTCCGAATCCGCTCGGCGTCGGTTCGCCCGGCTCCGGTCCGTCCGGAATCGGATGCCCCGGAGCCGGATACCTCGGGCACGTCGGGCACGGCGTCGGTCGCCTCCCGACGGGCCGCGAGCAGCAGCAGGCGTTCGACGCCGGCTCCCTCGACCTGACCCAGCAGGGTGGCGATCTCCGCGCCCCGGTTCGCCAGCTCGGCGATGAACCGGTTGATGTAGTCGATGAGCCGTTGCTTGTAGGCGAGGAACGCGTCCACGTCACCGTCCGAGAAGTCGATCACTCGGCGGAGGGACGTCATGAACGCCTGAGCGTTGTCGGCCAGTCCGGTGAACCGCTCCGCCAGCCCCAGCAGCAGCAGGTGTACCTTCGCCGGGTCGAGATCGGCGGCGTCGCCGGCCGTCATCTCCACCAGGGCGCGCAGCTGGGCGGCGATGTCCTCCAGCGCCACCGACTGCAGGGCGCCCCGGCGGCCGATCGCCACCTCGTAGACGGCGATCGCCTCCTCGGCCGCCTGCCCGGCCGGGGTCAGCTGGTACAGGTAGCGCGCCCGGTGGAAGTCCGCCACCGTGGTCACCCGGCCGGTGTCCGGGTCGGCCCGCAGGTTGCCCCACTCAACGAGCTTGTCCAGCGCGGCGACGATCGACTCGGTCTGCCCCGGCCGCCCCAGGTCCGCGATCACGTCCTCGGGGCGCATGTGGACGATGAACCGGTCCCGCGCCCGCGCGAACGTCGTCAGCACCTCCCGGTAGACGTCCGCGTTGGGGGCGCTCAGGTGCGCGAACGGCTGCCGGGGCGGCGCATCACCGCCGGCTGCCGGCCCGGTCTGTCCGTCGCTCGTCACACCGCCCAGTATCGCCCACCATGCTACCGCGTGAACGGCGGGTGACCGGCTACCAGCGACGCTGCTGGGGAAGACGGGAGTCTGCGGGGTCGTCGGTGGCTGAAGCGACGGCCGAGTCTGGCAGGCCTGGACCAGCACCTCGATGCCTCACCTACTCCGCGAACTGATCGACATGCTCGCCGCCGGACACCGGCTCTGCTTCTACCTACCCAGTAGGTCACAAACCATGAACTATCGATCACAGTAAATCGCCGTCGATTACGTCGGAGATTGCTGCGATTCACGTCATTGGTGAAATGATTAGAGCCCGATGGCGGGGGTATCTCTGGCTCGCAATCCAGTGGGGAACTTCCCCGGGGAGATGGCGGTGCGACACTGGAGGGGGCGGAAATGGCGCTCAGGAAAAGCCCGAAGTATTTTCTGATGGTTGTGATCGTTGCGCTCGGGACAATTTTGTCTGCGGCTCCTTCGATGGCTTCCCCGCCGAGAAGCACGCCTGGCGCGGTCCATCGCAGTGATGTACATTGTTATTGGCGCCATATGAGCGGTCACTGGGTCTGGGGGCATGGACACCGGACCTGGATTCCCCCGCGCACGGTCAGGGTCTGTCGCTGAGATTCCAATAAAACAGGCACCGATCGCAGGAATCCTTGCGGTCGGTGAGGAGATCTTTTAGAGACAAGTGTTCCGTCCTTGTGCGCTCGCGCGGGGACGGAACGCCAAACCTCGGATGCCCGTTACAACGTCCGCCTCGCCCACGACCGAGGATGAAGAACTGTGCGTGGTGTGGGCTACGGCGCGCCAGCGAGCCTGGCCGGTCGTCTCGGTGGACGAGCGGGAGAGCCTACAGGAGACCCTGGAGATTCTCGCGGACAGTGATGCGGTGGCGTCGATCCGTCAGATGCGTGAGGAGATCGCCCGAAAGGTGGGGACGGTCATCAGCCCCAGTCCCAGCGCAGGCTCAGCTTTCGGCGGGGGGGATGTTGGGGTTGAGCCGGAAGCGGTTCTCCGGGTCATAGGTGCGCTTCACTCGCCGCAGCCGCTCGACGTTGCGCCCCCAGGCCCGTGCCCGGTCGGCGTCGTCGAGATCCGCGTCGCCGCCGAAGTTGAGGTAAGTGCCCGATGCGGCCCGAAGCCTGACGGCCTCGCCGTAGGCATTGCGCACCCAGCGGATGTTTGCGTCGTCTTCGGCGGGGTCCAGCCAGTTTCCGTCGATGCTCAGCAGGTACCGAGCGCTGCGGTCACCGAACGCGGTTTCGGTTGTCCCTACACGTGACATGGCGCCTCCCAGGAGAGGCAGGTGCACCATCGTCGTCGGGTGCGGGCGGTCGTGGCTGATGCGCGCCACGAACGTGGTCGCGTCCTCATCGAGTCTGTCCAGGTAGACGGACTTCCAGTAGCTCTGGAGTCCGCCCTTGGGGAAGAAGGGATCGAGGGAGGATTGCGCTGTCCGGTACGACCGGGCCTGGCTCATATCGGCAAGCGGCGTGCCAAACCCGGAAAGCGCCCGGCACGCTCGCTGACCCTCGTCCGGGGCGCCGGCATACAGGGCGGCCGTGATGAGCACGTCGCGGTTGTGCACGGCGGGCGGGAGCGTCGGTGCATCCGGCAGCGACCACAGGAGGGCACGGCTGGTGACCTCGTCAGGGACGGTGGACGTCCAGTCCTGCCAGCGGGAAAGCACCTCGGTAACGGCGTCGACCGGGTGGACGATCATGCTGTTCCAGACCATCGGGCCCAACGGATAGGCCTCGAACTCGAAGGACACCACCACACCGAAGTTGCCGCTCCCGCCACGCAACGCCCAGAACAGGTCCTCATGATGTTCGGTCCCGTCGCACCGTATGATCTTGCCGCTGGCTGTCACGACCTCGGCGGCGCGCAGCGCATCACAGGCCAGACCGTACTTGCGGTGGAGCCAGCCGATTCCGCCACCGAGTGTCAGACCCGCGACGCCCGTGGTCGACACGACCCCGCCAGGTACCGCGAGCCCGTACAGCTGCGTCTCACGGTCGACGTCGCCCCAGGTCGCACCACCCGCCACCCGCACACGTCGCTGATCCGGGTCGACCCAGACACCCCGCATCATCGACAGATCGATCATCAAACTGTCGTCGGCCGTGCAGCTCCCGGCGATGCTGTGGCCGCCGCCGCGGACAGCGACGAGCAGGTCCCGCCTGTAGGCGAGGCTGACGGCGTCGACGACGTCGGCGGTCCCGGTGCATCGGATGATCAGACCGGGTCTGCGGTCGAGCATGGCGTTCTGGACGACCCGGATGTCGTCATACCCCAGGTCGTCCGACGTCAGAACCTGCCCGCGGAAGATCGCGCGGATCTCCTCGACCGTCTCGTCCGAGAGCGTCTGCCGTTCGCCATCCAGCGTGAGTATCTGTGCCGACATCGAGCGATCTCCCCTCCGCGCCTGCCGATGTCTCCGGTGGGCATCGGTCTGCGTTACCCGCTTCTTACAGGGTGACGCCACGGCTGGATCGTCGCTAGCGTGTTCGTCCCGCAGGAGGCAGCCAGTTCGGCGAGTGCGGCCAAGATTGCCACTCCGAACCCGGCCCACCGCCATCTCGTCTCTGCGCCGGACAGCGGCGTGCCTGCGGAATAGGAAGCTGGCAGGTCCGTCGCTGGCGCCTGGCGTGGCTGCCGGGGGTGCGGGCGCAGCCCGCCCCGGTCCGCCAGCGCGTCGGTGGCCGGGATCCGGGTCCACGAACCGGACTGTCGGACCGCTCCAGTAGCGTTGGCCGGCTGTCTATCGGGAGGTCAGTCGTGCTGCTGGAAGGACTCAAGCCAGGGCTGCGCGTCGACGGGCTCATCCCCGCCGAGGTCATCACGGTCATTGCCGCGCAATGGCACGGTTCCGACGCGCTCGAACTGACCTACAAGACCGCCGCGGGTAGCCTCGGCCAGCAGGTCGTGTTCCGCAAGGACCAGGACAAGCTCAGCGTCGCCCAGACCGGCAGCCGCGCCTTCGATGCCAACGCCAGCGACTTCAAGCTCGTGGCCGAGGCGCAGCGCATCTCGCTGGCCGGGCTCTTCGACCCGATGCTTGCCGTCGCCACCAGCGACGTGCAGCCCCTCCCACACCAGATCCGCGCGGTGTACGGCGAGCTGCTCCCGCGTACCCCGCTGCGCTTCCTGCTCGCCGACGACCCCGGCGCCGGCAAGACGATTATGGCTGGCCTCTACCTCAAGGAGCTGCTGCTGCGCGACGACGTGAAGCAGTGCCTCATCGTCGCGCCCGGCGGGCTCGTGGAGCAGTGGCAGGACGAGCTCTTCTTCAAGTTCGGCCTCCGCTTCGATCTGCTGACCAACCAGCTCATGGACTCCCAGGTCAACCTCAACGTCTTCGAGACCAACCCGCTCCTCATCGCACGAATGGATCAGCTCTCCCGCAACGAGCAGCTCCGGGCCCAGCTCAGGGAGACCGAGTGGGACCTGATCGTCGTCGACGAGGCCCACCGCATGGGCGCCCACTACTTCGGCGGCAAGCTGGAGAAGACCAAGCGCTTCCAGCTCGGGGAGCTCCTCGGCGAGATCACCCGCCACCTGCTGCTGATGACCGCGACCCCGCACTCGGGCAAGGAGGAGGATTTCCAGCTCTTCCTCACCCTGCTCGACAGGGACCGGTTCGAGGGCCGGCAGAAGAAGACCACGGACACCAGCGGGATCATGCGCCGCCTGGTCAAGGAGGAGCTGCTTACCTTCGAGGGCAAGAACCTCTTCCCCGAACGTGTCGCCGAGACCGTTCCCTACGAGCTGACCGCGTTGGAGTACGCCCTCTACGCGGACGTCACCCACTACGTCCGCGAGGGGATGAACCGGGCCGACCGGCTCGGCGGCAAGCGCAAGAACACCGTCGGCTTCGCGCTCACCGTTCTCCAGCGGCGACTCGCCTCCAGCCCGGAGGCGATCTACAAGAGCCTCGTCCGCCGTTCCGAGCGCCTGGAGGGCAAACGGCAGGAGATCCTCAACGGCACCTACCGCGAGTCCGAGCCGACCGTCGACCTGGGCGAGATCGACGAGGACGGGTACAACGCCGAGGAGATCGAGGAGCTGGAGGAGGACCTGCTCGACGCCGCCACCGCAGCGCAGACCGTCGAGGAACTCAACGCCGAGCTGATCGAGCTGGCCGAGCTGATGAAGACCGCCAAGATCGTCCGCGACGCCGGCGCCGACCGCAAGTGGACCGAGCTGTCGAACATCCTCCAGGACGAGGTGCTGACCGCCGACGCCAACGGCTGGCCGCGCAAGCTCATCATCTTCACCGAGCACCGCGACACCCTCGACTACCTCCGGGCCAGGATCGGCTCGCTGCTCGGCAAGCCCGACGCGGTCAGGGCGATCCACGGCGGCGTCCGCCGCGGCGAGCGTCGCCAGATCACCGAGGAATTCACCAAGAACCGCGACGTCCAGATCCTCCTGGCGACCGACGCGGCCGGGGAGGGCCTCAACCTCCAGACTGCCCATCTGATGGTCAACTACGACCTGCCGTGGAATCCCAACCGCATCGAGCAGCGCTTCGGCCGCATCCACCGCATCGGCCAGGACAAGGTCTGTCGACTGTGGAACCTCGTGGCCTCCAACACGCGGGAGGGTGAAGTCTTCACCCGTTTACTGGCCAAGCTCGACCAGATGCGCCAGGATTACGGCGGCAAGGTCTTCGACGTCCTCGGTGAAGCCTTCACCGAGACCCCGCTGCGCGCCCTCCTGCTCGACGCCATCCAGTACGGCGAGCGCCCCGACGTGAAGGCGAAGATGCACGAGGTCATCGACGCCAGCGTCGGCGATGGCCTCAAGGACCTGCTCGACGAGCGGGCGCTCGCCTCAGAGCACCTCGCCGAGGCCGACCTCCAGCGGCTCCGCGCAGCGATGGATGAGGCCCGGGCCAAGAGGCTCCAGCCGCACTACGTCGAGCTGGCGTTCAAGGCGGCCTTCACCCGTCTCGGTGGCCGGATCGCCAGGCGTGAGCGGGGGCGCTACGAGATCGCGAACGTGCCCCAGCACCTCCGCTCGGCCGGCAGGGGACCGATCGCGACGAAGTACGACCGCGCCACCTTCGACCTTGCCCGCGTCCAGCCCGAGGGACTCGCTCGGGCCGACCTGCTCGCGCCCGGCCACCCGCTCCATGACGCGGTCATGGACGAGACTGTCCGGCAGTTCGGCGGCGCACTGAACCAGGGCACCGCGCTCGTGTCCTCGACCCTCGAAGAGCCACACCTGCTCGTGGGCGTCGTGGAGGAGGTCGCCGACGCCACCGGCGAGTCTGTCGCGCGCCGTTTCGGCTACGCCTATGTCGACAGCTACGGCACCGTCAGCCCCGCTGGTCCTGCGCCGTACCTGGACTGCGTCGCCGCTCCCGCCAGCCCGGAGACCGACGCCGCACGCGCCCTTCCGTGGCTTGCCGAGGCCGAGGACAAGGCTACGAGCTGGATCATCGCGAACCGGCTCCCCGAGTACCTCGCCGAGGTCCAGCCCCGCCGGCTGGCGGAGCTGACGAAAGCCCGTGACCTGGTCACGAAGCGCCTTACCGCAGAGAGCGAGCGCCTGCTGTTCGAAGCGGCGATCGCCTCGGAGAATGAGCAGAAGGGCGAGAAGCCCAAGGAGTCGTCGGAGAACCTCAACCGCAAGGCGGTCGAGCTCGACAGCCGGCTCCGCAAGCGCCTGGAGCTGCTCGACCAGCAGCAGCTCATGTCCATCAAGCCACCCCGCCTCGTCACCGCCGCCCTCGTGCTGCCCGTCAGCCTGTTCGAAGACGAACTGCCGCCGTCCGCGCCGATGCACGCCAAGGAGACCAAGGAGGTCGAGCGCCGCGGAGTCGACCTGGTCCTGGCGCGCGAGCGAGAACTCGGCCGCCAGCCCGTTGAGCAGGCGTTCAACAACCCCGGCTTCGATATCTTGTCGACCGACGCCAACGGCGACACCTACCGCATCGAGGTCAAGGCCCGCCTCGACGGCGCCACCGACTTCTTCGTCACCCACAACGAGGTGATGACCGGCAAGAACGCCGTCCCGCGCTACCGGCTCGCGCTCGTCAAGGTTGACCCGCGCGGGGCGCAGCACGACAAGGTCCGCTACCTCGCCGACCCCTTTGCCGCTACCGACCTCGGCAACTTCGAGGCCACCGGCCTCCGCGGCGACTGGGCCAAGATGTGGGCCAAGGGAAGGACGCCGTTCTAACATCGCTGCACCCGTTTGCCCTGAACGTGTAGGAACCCGCCGCTATGTTCAGCTACGACCCTGGGTGGCCACCCGGGTCGGGAGCGTAGGGGGGCGGGTTCGTGGTGCGGACGCGGAAGCTGATCGAGGTGGCGCTTCCGCTGGAGGCGATCAACCGGGAGTCCGCCCGGGAGAAGTCCATCCGGCACGGACACCCCTCCACGCTGCACCTGTGGTGGGCGCGGCGACCCCTCGCCGCGGCCCGAGCGGTCCTCTTCGCCCAGCTCGTCGACGACCCGAGTGCGCGGCCCGAGGAGTTCCCCACCGAGGAGCTGCAACGCAAGGAGCGGGATCGTCTGCACCACCTCATCGAGCGACTCGTGGTCTGGGAGAACGCCCGGGACGAGAAGCTCCTGCGGGCGGCCCACGAGGAGATCCTGAAGTCCACGAACGGCAACCCGCCGCCGATCCTGGACCCCTTCGCAGGTGGCGGCTCCATTCCGCTGGAGGCTCAGCGGCTCGGCTTGGAGGCCCACGCATCCGATCTCAACCCCGTCGCCGTTCTCATCAACAAGGCGCTCATCGAGATCCCCCCGAAGTTCCGCGGCCAGCCCCCCGTCTACCCAGGCCTGGCCGGCTCCGAGATCCGCGCCTGGAAGGGCGCCGAGGGCCTGGCCGCCGACGTGCGCGCCTACGGCGCCTGGATGCGTGACAAGGCCGAGAAGCGCATCGGCCATCTCTACCCCAAGGCCACCCTCCCCGACGGCACCAAGGCCGCGGTCATCGCCTGGATCTGGGCCCGTACCGTCACCTGCCCCAACCCCGCCTGCGGCATCGAGATGCCCCTGGTCCGCTCCTGGTGGCTGGGCAAAAAGAAAGGTAAGGATGCGTACGGCGTCCCCACCGTCGTCCCCGACCCCACCCACTCCTCGGGGCAGCGGGTCGAGTTCACCATCGGACACGACAAGCACGCCGCGCCGACCGCTGCCACGGACGGGACCGTGTCGAAGACCGGCGCGCGTTGCCTGGCCTGCGACGCGGCAGCGGACCTGAAGTATGTACGCGCGGAGGGCCGTGCCGGGCGGCTCGGCGCCCAACTCATGGCCGTAGTCGCTGAGGGCAACCGCCAGAGGATCTACCTCGCCCCGACCGACGAGCACGTCAAGGCCGCCGCGGTCGACCGGCCCGAGGACGTGCCGGAGGCCGCGCTCCCAGCTGCGGCGCTCAGCTTCCGGGTGCAGGCCTATGGGATGACGAGGTGGGCCGACCTGTTCACCGACCGCCAGCTCACCGTCCTGACCACCTTCAGCGACTTGGTCTCCGACGCCCGCGAGCGGGTCCTCGCCGACGCCGGAACCGAGGCGTACGCCGACGCCGTCGCCACCTACCTCGGCATCATCGTCAGCAAGATGACCGACCGGAACTCGACGTTGGTGAACTGGTACGCCTCAAGGGAGTCGACGAGTTCCACATTCGCGCGCCAGGCACTGCCCATGATGTGGGACTTTGCCGAGGTCGAGCCTCTCGGAAGCAATACGGGCTCTTTCAGTAACTCGCTCCTGTGGACCGCCGAGACGATCGAAGGCCTGCGTGGCGAGGTCCCCGCGACGGTCAGCCAGGCCGATGCGACTAGCCGAAACTTTGTTGGCGTGGTCAGCACTGACCCGCCGTACTACGACAACATCGGCTACTCCGACCTCTCGGACTTTTTCTACGTCTGGCTGCGACGATCGCTCCGGTCGATCCATCCAGGCCTCCTGGGGACGATGCTTGTCCCGAAGGCTGAGGAACTGGTTGCGAACCCGTACCGTCACGACGGCAAGGACGGCGCAAGGAAGTTCTTCGAGGATGGTTTCCGCAGCGTGTTTGCGGAAGCACGCAAGACGGCGTATCCTGATATCCCAATCACCGTTTGGTACGCCTTCAAACAGAGCGAGACGAGCGAGACCGGCGAGGCATCGACTGGCTGGGAGACCCTGCTCGAAGGCATGATCCGGTCGGGCTGGGAGATCACCTCGACGTGGCCGAACCGTAGCGAGCTCGGCAACCGCATGATCGCCAGTGGCACCAACGCTTTGGCCTCCTCGATCGTGCTGTCGCTGCGTCCTCGTCTCGAGGGGGCTCCGACTACGGACCGGCGTGGGTTCATCGCGATGCTTGAGGCGGAGCTGCCGGAGGCGCTTCGGAAGTTGCAACAGGGGCAGATCGCGCCGGTGGACCTGCCGCAGGCAGCGATCGGGCCGGGGATGGCGGTGTTCAGCCGGTACAGCGGGGTCCTTGAGCCCGACGGCAAGAAAATGACTGTGCGCTCGGCGCTGGCGCGGATCAATGAGATCCTCGATGTGGTGCTGGCCGAGCAGGAGGGCGACTTCGACGCGGCCTCTCGGTTCGCGATCGCATGGTACCGCCAGCACGGCTATGGCATGGGCTTGTTCGGCGACGCCGACAACCTTGCCAGGGCGCGCAACACCAGCGTCGACGTCATGGACCGGGAGGGGATCCTGACGAGCCGGGCGGGCACAGTCCAGATCCTGAGGCCCGCCGATCTGTCGTGGGACCACGACGTGCTCGAGGACAGCCACACCAGTAACTGGGAGATTCTCCACCATCTGATCGGCGTGCTGGAGCGGGATGGCATCACCCCGGCCGGCGACTTCCTCCAGGCGGCGTTGAGCCGCCCGGACGGCGCCGTCGATGCTGACCTCATCAAGGAGCTCGCGCACCTTCTCTTCCGCATCGCGGAGGGCAATGGCTGGACGAAGGACGCGCTGAGCTTCAACAGCCTGGTGACGAGCTGGCCGGAGATTCTGGAGGTCGCGCGCACCCAGAAGAAGTCCACCGAGACGCAGTTCGCGATCGACTTCGACGAGGACGAGTGACATGGCGCTGAGCAACCGCGACCGCATCGACCGGATGTTCCAGGTCCTCGCCCCGGCGCTGGACGACTTCATCTCGTCGGTGATCGGACAGGCCGCCCCGGCGCTGGGGGCTGAGTGGACGAAGCTGGTCCAGGTGAAGGACCTCAAGAACGGCGCCCCTGCCGGCAAGAGTTACGACCCGCTCGACCCGCAGGTCCAGTTCCGCATGCTCACCGAAGGCAACATCACCGGCGGCTACAAGCACGGCTGGTACCCGTTCAATCAGACCGTCGGGCGTGCTGGTGAGACGTTCGCCAGCGAGCTGCGCGAGGTACGCAACGCGTGGGCGCACAACGGCTCGTTCAGCGACGACGATGCCTACCGCGCGCTCGACACGGGCGAGCGCCTGCTCAAGCTCATCGGGGCGAACTCCGAGGTCGACGAGGTCCGCGGCATCCGGCTCAACCTGCGTCGGGTGACCGCGGACAAGGATGACAAGAAGGTTCTCAAGGCCGCGGTCGACAACCCCGAGGCTGCCGGGCTCAAGCCGTGGCGTGAGGTGCTCCAGCCCCACGACGACGTCGCCACCGGCAACTTCCACGCCTCCGAGTTCGCGGCCGACCTGTACAAGGTCGCCACCGGCGGCGAGGCCGACTCCGACTATGCCGACCCGGTCGAGTTCTTCAGGCGTACCTACCTCACCGAGGGCCTCCGTGATCTGATCGGCCGCGCCGTGCGGCGTCTTTCGGGTGACGACAACGCCTCGCCGGTGATCAATCTCCAGACGAACTTCGGTGGCGGTAAGACCCACTCGATGCTGTCGCTGTGGCATGTGGCTGCTGGGCTTCCCGTGGGCGAGTTCCCGCAGGAGACCCAGGAACTGCTCACCGCCAACGGCTACCCCGGCACCGAGGTGAACCGGGTCGCGATCGTGGGCAACCACTTCAGCCCGTCCGGTGTCACCAAGGATGACGGCACCCGCGTCAACACGATCTGGGGTGAGCTGGCCTGGCAGCTCGGCGGTGCCGAGGCGTACGCCATCGTCGCGACCGCGGACCTCAACCGCACCCACCCCGGCGAAGCGCTCCACACGCTGCTGGCGAAGTACGCGCCCGCCGTCATCCTGATCGACGAGTGGGTCGCCTACGCCCGCTCACTCGTGGGCCGCGACGACCTTGCGGGCGGCACGTTCGACGACCAGTTCACCTTCGCCCAGTCGCTGACCGAGGCTGCCAAGGGCACCTCAGGCGTCCTGCTCGCGATCTCGATTCCTGCCTCTGAGAGCGGGGTAGACTCGAAGACCGTGGCCGGGAACGCCGAGGAGGTCGGCGGCGCCAACGGCCTGGAAGCCTTGAAGCGGCTGCAGAACGTCGTGCGCCGGGTGGCTGACCAGTGGCGCCCGGCGTCGTCGGACGAGGCCTACCACATCGTCAGGCAGCGGCTGTTCAAGCAGCCTGACGCCGCCGCGCTCGCCTCGATCGGAGCGACAGCCAAGGCGTACCTGGAGCTGTACCGCAAGTACACCGACGACTTCCCGCGCGAGGCGCGCGACGGGTCGTACGAGTACCGCATCAAACGGACCTACCCGATCCACCCGGAGCTGTTCGACACCCTCTACGAGGAGTGGTCCTCGCTGGAGCGCTTCCAGCGCACCCGCGGTGTGCTGCGGCTGATGAGCACGGTGATCCACGCGCTCTGGACGGGCGAGGACGCGTCACCGTTGATCATGCCGGGTTCGATTCCGCTCGCCACCGCGAATGTGAACGCCGAGCTGACGCAGTACCTCCAGGACTCCTGGAAGGCGATCATCGACGCCGATGTCGACGGCCCGAACTCCGAGCCGGCGCGCATCGACCAGGAGAAGCCGCTGTTCGGCCAGCGGGCGCTGACCAAGCGGCTCGCCCGCACGGTGTTCTTCGGCGCGGCCCCGACGATCGCGCCCGGCTCGGTCCACAAAGGCATCGGTACCCAGCGGGTCTTCCTCGGCACCGCGATTCCCGGCGACATCCCGGGTAACTTCCACGCCGCGCTGACCCAGCTTGGTGACCGGGCGACCTACTTCTACTCCGGGTCCGGCAAGTACTGGTACGATCTTCAGCCTAACATCACCCGCACCGCCAAGGACCAGGCCGAGCGCCTCCACAAAGAGGACGTGTGGAAGGAGATCGTCACGCGGCTGCTTGGCCAGGGCCGTCTGAAGGGCGACTTCCTCGGCGTCCACGTCTGCCCGGAGAACGACGCCGACATCCCGGACACCGGTGAGGCGCGCCTCGTCATACTCCACCCGAAGTTCTCCCACCGGCGGGGCACCGAGTCGGTCGCCAAGGGCTTCGCGCAGAAGGCGACCGAGCAGCGCGGCAGCTCCAATCGGACCAACCGCAACATGCTCGTCTACCTCGCCCCCGACGAGGCCCGGCTGGGGGAGCTCGACGCCGCCACCCGCGACTACCTCGGCTGGAAGCATGTTCTCGACAACGAGGCCGACCTCGACCTGACCCAGAACCAGAAGAAGCAGGCCGCGCAGCGCCAGGCCCAGGCCGACCAGACCGTCACGGCTCGGCTCCTGCAGACCTTCACCTGGGCGCTCGTCCCGGCCCAGCCGGACCCGAGCGCGCCGTTTGTCATCCGGGAGGCCAAGGCCGACGGGCAGTCCACCTCGCTCGCCGAGCGGGTGTCCCGCCGCCTCGGCAACGACGGTGACCTCTCGACGAGGCAGGCCGCGGCGACGATCCGCCTGGCGATCAGCAAGGTCCCGCAGATCTGGAAGGACGGCCACGTCTCGCTCGGCGCCCTGTGGGCGCTCTACAGCCAGTACCCCTACATGCCCCGCCTGCGCGACAGGACGGTTCTCAACGAGGGCATCATCGACCTGCCGATGATCTGGCAGACCGATGCCTTCGCGCTCGCCGCCGGCTATGACGACTCCGCCGGGCGCTACATCGGACTTTGGACACCCGAGGACAAGAGCGCCGCACCGGCGGCTACCGACTCGCTGCTCCTGGTGCGTCCCGACATCGCCGCCCAGCAGCGCGACGCCGAAGTCCCGGCGACGCCGGGCCAGCCGGAGAGCCCGAGCGAGGACGACGCGAAGAAGCCTTTCAAGCCGGACCCTGACCACCCGGGCGTCTACCATCGCAAGGTCAAGACGCGGTTCTACGGCGTGAAGACCCTGAACTCCGACAAGATCGCCCTCGACTTCAAGAACGTCGCCGACGAGATCATCGCCAACCTCCGCCAGGACGGCACCGAGCTCGTCGTGAAGATCGAGATCGAAGCCACGAAGAGCACCGGCTTCGAGGAAGGCCAAGTCCGCACCGTCTCCGAGAACGCCGGGACCTTAAAGTTCGACCAGTCGGGCTTCGAGGAGAGCTAAAGGGCCGGTGCCGAGTCCATCGAACCCGCCCACGCGAAGCTCCGCCGGGCAGGCTACGCCGGCAACACGAACGCCAAGACGACTGATACGGGTTGATTGCTTCGGTCGCGCGGCACTCGGCCAAGCCCGAACCCGATTCAGCTGCGATCACGGCTGCAAGGTGGTTCGTTGGTTGATCGAGTTCCGGCCTGTGCATCGGATGTCTTACTTCCTGTCGGTAATGCTACGAAACGCGCGCGAATGCCCACGCACCGTCGGTACCGTACCGGCGCGACACATAGACCCGAGGAGCGGCCGGACCGGGCGAGGAGGCCGTCGTGGCGATGAAGGTCAAGGTGGGCAACTATGCCTATCTGTGGGAGGGTGCTGAGCCCCTCGTGCCGGGGGACCTTGTACTCCTGCCCGAGAACTGGCTCAGTCCCAAGATCCATGGCCCCGGACCCTTCGAAGGCACGGTGACCGCTGCCGGAAGTGACTGTGACGGTCCGATCTCGCGGATCATCGCCAAGATCGGGCACGATCCGGAGTGGCAGCCGCCTGCGCCGTACATCCCACCCGCACCGCGCGTGTCCCTCATCCACGAGGGTCGGTATCGAGTTGCCTTGGCCGAGTACGAACGGCAGCGTGACGAGTGGCGCCAGCGCGCAGGCGGGTCCCTGTCTGATCCGGTGACCGTCGAGCGGGCCAGGCTCGTTGTGTGCCCAAAGTGTGGTGCTCCTGAGTCAGGCCCGTGCACGGATGCCATGAAGCCCCGAAAAGCGAACCATCAGGAGCGGGTCCGTCGCTTCCGCGAGTGGATGGAGGAGACCCATCCTCGATTTCCATGGCGCGGAGCGTCGTAGCTGCCAGTCTCGGCCTGATGAATTTTGCATGATGTGCGAATTCCGAGAATAGTCATGCGGACTCGATGCGGCGGATCCAATTTTTGCCGTCTGCGGCTACTCCTTCGAGAATATGGATCGTGTGTTGGAGGCCGCCGGCGTCCTGGGGGCGGCTGGCCACCGATGCTGCTGTTTCGTCCTCGGTTAATTCATCGGGTGCGGATTCCGTCGTTTTCATCTGGATTTTTTGGCCGTTCATCAGGGCGAGCTGGAACTTCTGTGTCGCGGACCGCTGGTATCCAAGCTCGAAGACCTGTTTCGACTGCGGCTGGCGAAACCCAGGCCTCACCCTGTCGGACCGTATCTTCGCCTGCCAGTCCTGCGGGCTGGTAGGCGACCGCGACCTGAACGCCGCGGTCAACCTGTCCAACCTCGTCGCCGCCAGTACGTCGGAGACAGTAAACGCCCGTGGAACCGACCGGTAAGACCCCGTCCGCGGGGCGGGCGGCTGGGAAACGGGAACCCGGCACGGCTCCGGCCGGTCAGACCGGGAGTGCCTCACCGCAAGGTGAGGCGGCATGAGCGCCGCTATCGGGCGCTCTTA
>NZ_CDWWXA010000018.1:51608-52358 GCF_977971845.1 Frankia sp. CeCAU1
TGCAACGGCTGCTGACCGACGGCAAGCGCAAGAGCATGGTCCCGATGGCCGCCCGCCTCGGTGTGGACCCTCAGCAGCTGCAGCAGTTCGTCACCAGCTCGACCTGGGACTACCGCCAGGTCCGGCGGCGGCTGACGGGCTGGGCGGCCGGGTTCTGCGACCCGGTCGCGCTGGTCGTGGACGACACCGGCTTTCCCGAAGGACGGGCCGCCTCCCCCGGGGTGGCCCGGATGTACTCCGGCACCCTGGGCAAGGTCGGGAACTGTCAGATCGGGGTGTCCGTGCACGCGGTCACCGACTGGGCGTCGGCCGCGGTGGCCTGGCGGCTGTTCCTCCCGACCTGCTGGGACGACACCACCCTGACCGACCCGACCGAGGTCGCCGCCGCCCGGGCCCGGGAACGGGCCGCGATCCCCGACAAGGCGCGGCACCGGGAGAAATGGCGGCTCGCCCTGGACATGATCGACGAACTGGCCGGCTGGGGCATGCCTGTGCGGCCGGTCGTGGCGGACGCCGGCTACGGCGACGCCGCTGCCTTCCGCCAGGGGCTGACCGACCGGAACATCCCCTACGTGCTGGCGGTGAAGCCGACCGCGACCGCCTACCCGGCCGACGCGGTGCCGGTCACCGCCCCCTACCCGGGAAACAGCCGGCGGCCCACACCCGCCTACCCCGACCCGCCCCGCGATCTGAAATCCCTGGTCATGGCCGCCGGCCGCCGCACGGGCCGGTCTGTGACCTGGCGTCACG
>NZ_CDWWXA010000018.1:52563-53050 GCF_977971845.1 Frankia sp. CeCAU1
GGCCGGTCTGTGACCTGGCGTCACGGCACCCACCGGACCCCGGCCAACCCGACCGCGGGGATGCGGTCCCGCTTCCTCGCGCTCCGGGTCCGCCCCGCGGGCCGGAACATCACCCGTAACCCCGACCGGAGCCTGCCCGTCTGCTGGCTGCTCGCCGAATGGCCAGTCGGCCAGCCCGAACCCACCGATTACTGGCTGTCCACCCTGCCCACCGGCATCCCCCTGCGCGATCTTGTTCGTCTCGCGAAGATCCGCTGGCGGATCGAACACGACTACCGCGAGTTGAAAGACGGCCTCGGCCTCGACCACTTCGAGGGCCGAACCTTCGCTGGCTGGCACCGTCACGTCACCCTCGTCAGGGTCGCCCAAGCCCTCTGCACCCAGCTGAGACGAACCCCAAAAGTCCCTGCGCCGGCCTGACCCTCTACGGAGTCCTCCGCACCCTCCAGGCCCTGCTCGCCGTCTGGACCGGCGCCTGCCCCACCTG
>NZ_CDWWXA010000019.1:0-5158 GCF_977971845.1 Frankia sp. CeCAU1
GCTAGGTGCTCTTGTCCCTGAGGGGCCAGAATCGCGGCCGGGAATCTCAGACGTGACCAGGCTATTATATCAGCAACGGCCGTTCTCGAGGCTGCTGCCACGAGACGACGTCACCGCATGCCGTGTGCCGGCGCCGTCCCGGTCCGAAGATCTTCCTGGAGATGAGGAGGCATCCATGCCTGGTTCCGTGATCGTGGCCGGAGCGCGGACACCGTTCGGGAAACTGTCGGGCGGGCTGAAGGGCTTCACCGCGACGGATCTTGGTGGCATCGCGGTCTCGGGTGCCCTCGCGCGGGCCGGCCTGCCCGGCGACGCGGTCGATTATGTGATCATGGGGCATGTGATCCAGGCCGGCGCGGGTCAGATCACCGCCCGGCAGGCGGCGGTCGCCGCCGGCATCCCGCTGTCGGTGCCCGCCATCACGATCAACAAGGTCTGCCTGTCCGGCCTCGACGCGATCGCCCTAGCCGACACGTACATCTCCAGCGGGGAGTTCGACCTCGTCGTCGCCGGTGGGATGGAGTCCATGACCGGCGGCCCGCACCTGCTGCGCTCGCTGCGCTCCGGGGTGAAGTACGGCCGGGCCGAGCTGCTCGACGCCACCGAGCACGACGCGCTGTTCTGCGCCTTCGACCAGATCGCGATGGGGGCGAGCACCGAGCGGTACAACGCGGGGCTCGGCATCGGCCGGGCCGAGCAGGACGCGTTCGGCGCCCAGTCGCATCAGCGGGCCGCCGCCGCCACCAAGAACGGGCTGTTCGACGACGAGATCGTCCCGGTCGCGGTGCCGCAGCGCCGCGGCGAGCCGCTGGTCGTCAACCAGGACGAGGGCGTGCGTCCCGACACCACCGTCGAGGTGCTCGCGAAGCTGCGGCCGGCCTTCGACGGCAACGGCACGATTACCGCGGGTTCGTCGTCGCCGATCTCCGACGGCGCCGCCGCCGTCATCGTGGCGAGCCGGGCGAAGGCCGAACAGCTCGGCCTGCCGATCCTCGCGGAGGTCGGTCACCACGGCTTCGTGGCCGGTCCGGACACCTCCCTGCAGTCCCAGCCCTCGCGCGCCATCCTCGCAGCGCTGGCCAAGGAGCGGCTCACCCCGGTTGATCTCGACCTCGTCGAGATCAACGAGGCTTTCGCCGCGGTCGCCATCCAGTCCATGCGCGACCTCGGGATCGGCCCGGAGATCACCAACGTCAACGGCGGCGCGATCGCGATCGGTCACCCCGTCGGAGCCTCCGGTGCCCGGATCGCCCTGACCCTGGCCAACGAGCTGAAACGCCGCGGCGGCGGGATCGGGGCCGCCGGTCTCTGCGGCGGCGGCGGCCAGGGAGACGCCTTGGTGCTGCGCGTTCCGGCGTGACGGCAGGCCTCGGGGAGGCTCCCGCGATGACCCGCATCGACGACCCCGCGACGCTGGCCGACGACCTGGTGCGGGAGCTCGGTCTCGAAGCACATCCCGAGGGCGGCTGGTACCGCCGGACCTGGGCCAGTCCCGACCAGATCGACGCACATGGCGGCAGGCGCCCCGTCATGACGTCCATCCTGTTCCTGCTGCGTCCGGGAGAGGTGTCCCGCTGGCATCGGGTGGCCTCGGCCGAGATCTGGCTCTGGCAGGGCGGTGGGGCCCTCGATCTCACTCTCGGCGGGCCGGGCCGGGCGCCGGTCGCCGCCGACCGGCGGATCCTCGGACCCGATCCGGCCGCGGGCCAAGCGCCGCAGCTCGTCGTGCCGGCCGGCGAATGGCAGACCGCGGTCCCGCGCGATGGACAGCACGTCCTGGTCGGCTGCGTGGTGGCGCCTGGCTTCGACTTTCTGGACTTCGAGCTCTTCCCCGCATCAGGCGCCGTTCGGGGCGGCCTGGTCAGGTCAGCTCGGGGCGGTCATCGCGGTGGTGAGCGCGGCTGCCGCGGCGACTAGGGCGCCGGGATCCAGCGGGATCTTCAGGACGTCCACGGCGCCGGCTCGGCGCAGGTGCGCCCGCTCGCGGGGGTCGGCGTCCTCGCTGAGGACCAGGGTCGGGATGACGCCGGCGGTCGGGTCCGCCGCGAGCTGGGCGAGCAGCTCGGCCGCGGTCGTGTCGGGCAGGTCCCGGTCGAGCAGGATGAACGCTGGCCGGGCCCCCCGCACCGCGTCGAGGGCGAGACCGGCGCGGGGAACGGTCACGGTGTCCGCAGCCAGGAAATCGGTGAGGGTCTCGGCGACCAGGGAACGCAGGGCGGGATCGCCGCTGACGTGCACGACCCGCAGGCCGCCGGGTGCGGGAGGACGGCCGAGGGTGACCGTGCCGGACTCGCCGGAGTGACCTGGGAGACCACCGTAACTGCCCCCGAATCCGCTGTCATCATCGAGATCCTCGAAACGCAGGTCGACCGCGTCGAGCACGACGGCGAACACGCTTCCCACGCCGTACCGGCTGGCGACGGTAAGCACCCCGCCCATCGCCGTGACCAGGGCGTGGGACAGCGCGAGGCCCAGCCCGCTGCCCTCGATTCCGCTGCGCTCGGCGCCGAGGCGCTCGAAGGGCCGGAACAGTCGGTCGATCGCCCGGGGGGAGAGCCCCGTCCCGTCGTCCTCGACCTCGATACGGATCCGCGAGCCGGTGATGGGCACGATGCCGACGCGCACGCTGCCGCCCTCCCGGCCGTACTTCAGCGCGTTACCGACAAGGTTGAGCAGGACCTGCCACAGGCGGCGGCGGTCCGCGTCGGCGACGAGCGGCAGCGCCGGATGGATCACCCGCCGGATGCTGCGCTGCGCCGCGAGCGGTTCGACGAGCTCCACCACGCCCTGGACGATGTCGAGGACGTTGACCGGCCCCTTGTTGATGTCCCCTCGGCCCGCGCGGAGCCTGGCCAGGTCCAGCACGTCATCGATCAACGCCTGCATGTGGCGGCCACCGGTGATGATGCGCTCGACGTCGTCGTGGAGGTCGGGGGTGAGCGGTTCGAGTTCCAGCAGCTGCGCGAAGCCCAGCATGGCGTTCAGCGGGGTCCGCAGTTCGTGGCCGAGCCGGGCGATCAGTTCGTCCTTGGCCCGTGACTCGTTCTCGGCGACCTCGCGGGCGCGCTGGTCGCTGGTGTCCCGAGCGACGACGACCAGCCCGCCCTCCGGGTCGACCCGGACCGTCACGTGATGGGGCACGGTGGCCCCGGCCAGGTCGACGAGTCCCACCGAGCCACGCCACTGCCCGGTCCGCCCCAGCGCGGCCGTCACCGCCTCACCGAGAGCGAGGCGGAACGCGGGATCGACGACGTCGACAAGATCGCGCAGATGGGGGATGCGGGGAACCCGGTCACCGAGGAAGGCACGGGCGGCGGCACCCATGTCGGTGACACGACCATCCGCGCCGACGACCACAGCCAGGTCCGTCAGCGCGTCGAGCAAGATGCGTGACCCCACCTACGCCTCATTATCCGTCTTCTTCCACCCCACGGCGGGCAATGGTAGGGCGTACCGTCAGAGACCGTTGTTCCGGGTTTGCTCAACTGGATCGCCGGCCGGTTTTCCGGCGACGTTTCGTGACATGCAAATAGCTTACCGACGACCTCGGTGCGTCGGCGTAGCAGGGTAGTGGCCCTGCGTTGTTCGATGCGCGGTGAGCGGACTGTCGTGATAAGTCTGACCGCATGCTTGTTGCCTTCAGTGTCACGCCCATCGGTCAGGGCGAGGGGGTCGCGGATCTGGTCGCCGAGGCGGTCCGGATAGTGCGGGCCAGTGGGCTGCCCCATGAGACGACCGCCATGTTCACCACGATCGAAGGCGAGTGGGACGAGGTGATGGACGTCGTCCGCCGGGCCACCGAGGCGGTCTCGGCCCGTGCTGGCCGGGTGAGTCTGGTGCTGAAGGCCGATCTTCGCCCGGGAGTCACCGACGCTCTGCACACGAAGGTCGCCGCGATCGACCGGTTGCTGGCCGGGGGCGAGACCGGCGCGGACGCCACTGATCGTTGACCGCGGCCGGCGGCCCGCGGCCCGCGGCCCGGATTGGGCGTCTGTGTCCGACCCCGGGCGAGGCGGACATGAGGACCGGAAAAGTCGTCCGGTGCCGAGCCCACTGACCGCGACCAGATGCCACGATGGAGGCATGCAACGTAGGCCACCAGTCCCATCCAGATCGCCGCGCGGTGCGGGAGGCGCGGGACGTCTGCCCGAAAGCCTCGGCGGTCTGCGCCTCGCCGGCGCCGTCCCGCTCGACCCCAAGCCGGCGACTCCGCCTCCCCCCGCCAGCAGCGCCGCCACGGCCGCCACGGCCGCGCCGGACGCCGGTCCCGGCGCGCCAGCCGGGCCCGTGGTCATCGACGTCACCGAGGCGAGCTTCGCCACTGACGTGGTCAGCCGGTCGATGCAGGTTCCCGTAGTGCTGGACTTCTGGGCCTCCTGGTGCGGCCCGTGCAAGCAGCTCAGCCCGATCCTGGAGAAGCTCGCCGCGGCGGACGGCGGCCGGTGGATCCTCGCCAAGATCGACGTCGACGCGAACCCGGGCCTCGCGCAGGCCGCCGACGTGCAGGGCATCCCCGCGGTGAAGGCGGTGATCGGCGGGCGGATCATCGGAGAGTTCACCGGCGCCGTGCCCGAACGGGAGGTGCGGAGCTGGCTCGATCAGCTGCTCTCCCTGGTCGGCGAGGCGATGGGCGCAGTCCCGGGCGCGGCAGCCGCGGGCGGCCCCGCCCGTGACCCACATGTGGCGGCGGCCGAGGCGGCGCTTGCCCGTGGCGACTTCGACACCGCGGTCGAGTCCTACCGCATCCGGCTCACCGAGGCGCCCGCGGATCCCGAGGCCCTGACCGGGCTCGCGCGGGCCGAACTGCTGCGCCGGGTGCATGGGTACGATCCGGTGGACGTCCGCAACCGGCTGGTGGCGAATCCGGACGACGTCGAGGCCGCGGTTGCCGCGGCCGACCTGGGCATCGCGCAGGGAGACGTGGCCGGGGCCCTCGCTGGTCTCGTCGAGGTCGTCCGCCGGACGGCGGGACCGGAACGGGAAAGGGTCCGCGCGCACCTCGTCGGGCTGTTCCAGGCGTTGGGTGACGAGGAGCCCGCGGTGGCCCCGGCCCGACGCTCCCTGGCAGCCGCCCTCTTCTGAGCACGCGGCAGTCGAGTTGTGGGGAGCCAGGCACGGTCCAGGGACCGCGGACCGTGCTCAGATCCCCACATTCACC
>NZ_CDWWXA010000019.1:5600-28018 GCF_977971845.1 Frankia sp. CeCAU1
TGCGGGGGAAGGCACTAGGCGGGGGAGAGCCAGATGGCCCCGAGAGGCGGCAGCGTCAGGGTTGCCGAGGCGTCGAGACCGTGATGCGGCTCCTCGACAGCCTGGACCGAGCCGAGATTGCCGATGTTGCCGCCGCCGTAGCGGTACCCGTCGGTGTTGAGTATCTCGCGCCAGCGGCCGGGGAACGGCAGCCCGATGCGGTAGCCTTTGTGCCCGATGCCGGCGAAGTTGGTGACGCAGGCCAGCACGCCGCCCGCCGGGTCCTCGCCCGACCACCGCAGGAACGAGAAGACGTTGTTCTCCGCGTCGTTCGCGTCGATCCAGGAGAAGCCCGCCGGGTCGGCGTCGTGTTGGTACAGGGCCGGGACCGTCCGGTAGAGACCGTTCAGGTCGCGCACGAGGTCCGCGACACCGGCGTGGGCGGGATCGTCCAGCAGGGGCCATTCGAGGGACGCGGACTCGTTCCACTCGTTGTCCTGGGCGAACTCGCAGCCCATGAAGAGCAGCTTCTTACCGGGATGCGCCCACATGTAGGCGAGCAGCGCCCGCAGGTTCGCGAGCTGTGCCCAGCGGTCGCCGGGCATCTTGCGTAGCAGCGAACCTTTGCCGTGGACCACCTCGTCGTGGCTGAACGGCAGGATGAAGTTCTCCGAGTAGGCGTACACCATCGAAAAGGTCATCTGATGGTGGTGGTACATGCGGTGGATCGGCAGCCGGGAGTTGTAGTCAAGGGTGTCGTGCATCCACCCCATGTTCCATTTGAAGCCGAAGCCCAAGCCGCCGAGGTGGGTGGGGCGGGTGACCCCGGGCCACGCGGTCGACTCCTCCGCGATCATCATTGCGCCCGGGAAACGGCGGTAGACGGTGGCGTTGGTCTCCTGCAGGAACGAGACGGCATCGAGGTTTTCCCGGCCGCCGTGGATGTTGGGCAGCCAGCCGCCCTCCGGCCGGGAGTAGTCGAGGTACAGCATCGAGGCGACCGCGTCGACGCGTAGCCCGTCGATGTGGAATTCCTCGAACCAGTACAGGGCGTTTGCCACGAGGAAGTTGCGTACCTCGGGGCGGCCCAGATCGAAGACGTAGGTACCCCAGTCGGGCTGTTCACCGCGGCGTGGATCGGGATGTTCGTACAGGGGGGTGCCGTCGAAGCGGCCCAGCGCCCAGGTGTCCCGGGGGAAGTGCGCCGGCACCCAGTCGACGATCACCCCGATGCCGGCGCGGTGCAGCGTGTCCACAAGGTGGCGGAACTCGTCGGGGCTGCCGAAGCGGGCCGTCGGGGCGTAGTAGGCCGACACCTGGTAGCCCCAGGAGCCGCCGAAGGGATGCTCGGCCACGGGCAGCATCTCCACGTGGGTGAAGCCGCTCTCGACGACGTACGCGGTCAGTTCCTCGGCGAGTTCCCGATAGGACAACCCGCGCCGCCAGGAGCCCAGGTGGACCTCGTAGACGCTCACCGGCTCGGTGCGCCAGGCCGTCCGGGCCCGCCGGTCGAGCCACGCGCCGTCGTTCCAGGTGAAGTCGGAGGCGAACACCACGCTCGCGGTGGCCGGCGGCACCTCGGTGTGGAACGCCAGCGGATCCGCCTTCTGCCGCCAGATCCCGTCGAAGCCGAGGATCTCGTACTTGTACCGGGCGCCGGTGCCGGCGCCGGGGACGAACAGCTCCCAGATCCCGGAGCGGCCGAGCGAGCGCATCGGGAAGGCACGCCCGTCCCAGAAGTCGAAATCGCCGACGAGCCGCACCCCCCGCGCGGAGGGGGCCCACACGGCGAAGCTGACCCCGGTGACTGTGGCGCCGCCCGGCGTCGTCAGCGCGCGCGGATGCGCCCCGAGCACCTTCCAGAGCTGTTCGTGCCGGCCCTCGATGATCAGATGGAGGTCCATCTCACCGAGGGTGGGCAGGTGCCGGTAGGGGTCGTCGATGAGGTACGGGCCGTCCGGGTAGGTCACCTCGATGCGGTAGTCGGGCAGCATTCCCGGCACGGCCACTCCGAACACCCCGCCGCTGTGCAGCCGGGTGGCCGGGTACCGGGCCGGCCCGATGAGGACGGTCACGGCCCTCGCATCGGGGCGCAGCACCCGGACGACCGTGGCGTCGCTCCCGGGATGCGGGTGCGCCCCGAGCAGCGCGTGCGGGTCGTGATGCGCCCCGCTGACCAACCGCTCCAGGTCGTCGTGGGGCAGGTCGACCGAGACCGCGGGCGCAACCGCGGGCGGGCCTGCGGGCGGGTCTGCGGGCAGGGCCGATGGTGGGGCCGATGGCACGGCGGGATCGTCGGCGTTCTGTCCAGGCTGGGCGCTGGCGGACGACGCGTCGCGGTCCGCCAGCGCCACCCGGCCACCGCCGTTGCGGACGGCGGTGGCCGCCCCTCGGGGGTTCGGTCGGTCGGGGGCGAGCCCGGTGGCCAGGCGTCCCGTCCGCGCCGTGCCGTTGTTGACGTCGCCGTTGTTCACTGGGACACCCCTGCCTCTCTGCGCGGTGATTTTTCGGGTCTTCTGTCGGGTCTTCTGTCGGGTCTTCTGGCTGATCCGCGTCCGGGTGCCGGCACCGCTGCCGGGCGGCCGCCACGGCCCGGGCCGGGCCATGGCTTACCCCGCCGACGGGCTGGAGCGGGTCAGTCGTTCCACCGAGGACAGCGGGATCCCGATCCACCCCGGTCGGTGGCGGGCCTCGTACAGGATCTCGTACACGGCCTTGTCGAGCTCGAACGCACGCAGCACCACGGCATCCGCACGAGGATCGCGGCCGGCCGCGGCACCGTAGCCCCGGCAGAACGCCTCCCGGTTGCGATCTGCCCACTCCTGGGCGCGGTAGGCCAACGACGGCTCGTCACCGCGTTCGATCAGCATCGACCGGGCCGCGTAGTCGAACGAGCGCAGCATCCCGGCGACGTCGCGCAGCGGCGATTCCAGCCCCACGCGGTCGGCGACCGGGCGGACTGGCTCCCCCTCGAAGTCGAACAGCACCCAGCCCGAGTCGACCCGCAGGACCTGACCCAGGTGCAGATCGCCGTGCAGCCGTTGGAAGGGCCGGGGATGGACGGCCTGCGCCGACGCCCCCGTCACCTCGTCGTAGCTCTTGCGGATCGCCGCCTCGAAGGGACGCAGCTCGGCGACGGCCTCGACCGCCGCATCCAGCCGGCCATGCAGGTAGGTCACCAGGGAGCGCAGGGCATCGGCGGTCGCGGGCCTCGTCGGCAGCGTCCGGGCGAGGTCGGCGTGCACCTCGGCGGTGGCGGTACCCAGCCGCTCGGCCTCCGCGGCGAAGTCGCCGCCGACCTCGTCGGCGTGCAGGTCGGCCTCGGCGTACAGGTCGCGCACGCTGGCCAGCGCCAGTCGCCAGCCCTCGGTACCGCTGCGCAGGTACTCCTGGAGGAATCCGAAGGTGGTCGGTGTCCCGTCGACACGGCCGGAGTACCAGGCGACGGGGCGGGCCACGTGCGTGCTGCCCGTCTCCGCCAGCGCCCGGGTCACCTCCAGATCGGGGTTGACGCCCGGCCAGAGCCGCCGGAACACCTTGAGGATGTAGGCGTCGCCGTAGACGATCGAGGTGTTGGACTGCTCGGCGCCGACGGCGTGGGCAGGCAGGATGTCCAGTGGTTCCAGCGCCTCGGCGACGAGGCCGTCGCGGTGTGTCGACCGGCGGAGGAAACTCAGCAGGGCCGAGCTGCCATCGGGGTCGTGCAGGCCGTCGTAGACCAGGCCGCCGGCACTCTCGCCGATCAGGAAGCCCTCGTGGCCGAAGGGCGCGTCCGAGCGGATGACCACCGGAACCTGGTAATGGTCCGACGGACCGTGGTCGTAGTCGACGTCAACGACGAGCAGCCGTAGCGGTTCGAAGACCACGACGTCGTGGCGGATCCGCAGGCCGCCCCCGGATCTGCCCTTCCCGGCGAACCAGCGCTGCCGGGGGAGCCACTCGCGCAACAGGCCGGTCAGTTCCGCGTGGTGGTCACCCATCATCGACCTCCCGGTGCCCGTCCTCAACGATCATTATGCCAGCTAACCTAACGTCCACTGCCTCCATAGCAGCCTTTTGCCCGACCCGGGCCGGGCCGCACGTCGTTCAGGCGGTTCCAGTGCTCCTTGGCTGTTCCTTGCCCGACCGCCCCGACGGCCTCCGTTGCCCCGGTCCGCCCAACGCGGCTAGGGGGTGAATTCCCCCGGTCTGGTCACCGCGAACCAGTAATGTCCGTGACCTGGCAGTGTCAGCAGGTAGGGAAGCTCGCCGATCGGCGGGAAGTGCACCCGGCCGAGCAGCTCCACCGGAACCATTCCCTCGAAACGACGCAGATCGAGCTCCACCGGCTGGGCGAAGCGGGACAGATTCGCGACGCACAGGACCCGGTCGTCGCCGAACTCGCGGACGAAGGCGAAGATCGAGGGATTGGACGCGCCAAGCTCGGTGTAGTCGCCGAGCCCGAAGACCGGATGACGCTTGCGTACCTCGATCATCCGCTTGGTCCAGGCCAGGAACGAGGTCGGCATGCGCTGTCCGGCCTCGACGTTCAGGGCCTGATAACCGTAGACCGGATCCATGATCAGGGGAAGGTACAGTCGGGCCGGGTCCGCGGTGGAGAAACCGGCGTTACGATCCGGTGACCACTGCATCGGAGTCCGGACGCTGTCCCGGTCGCCCAGGTAGATGTTGTCACCCATCCCGATCTCGTCGCCGTAGTACAGCACTGGCGAGCCGGGCAGCGAGAGCAGGAGCGCGGTGAACAGCTCCATCTGGTCACGGCTGTTGTCCAGCAGCGGCGCCAGCCGGCGACGAATGCCGATGTTGGCTTTCATACGCGGATCTTTCGCGTATTCGGCCCACATGTAGTCCCGTTCCTCGTCGGTCACCATTTCGAGCGTCAGCTCGTCGTGGTTGCGCAGGAAGATGCCCCACTGGCAGTTCGGCGGGATCTGGGGCGTCTGAGCAAGAATTTCCGAGATTGGGTAGCGGGACTCCCGCCGGACCGCCATGAAGATGCGCGGCATCAACGGGAAGTGGAACGCCATGTGGCACTCGTCGTCGTTGCCGAAGTACTCGACGACGTCGGAGGGCCACTGGTTTGCCTCGGCGAGCAGCACCCGGTCGGCGTACTTGGCGTCGACCTCCTTGCGGACCCGCTTGAGGTACTCGTGGGTCTCCGGCAGGTTCTCGCCGTTGGTGTTCTCCCGGACATAGAGGTAGGGGACCGCGTCGAGCCGGAAGCCGTCGATGCCAAGATCGAGCCAGAAGCGCAGAACCTCCAGCATCGCCTCCTGGACCTCGGGGTTGTCATAGTTCAGGTCGGGCTGGTGGGAGAAGAAACGGTGCCAGTAGTACTGACCGCGGACCGGATCCCACGACCAGTTCGACTTCTCGGTGTCCACGAAGATGATCCGGGCGTCCGGGTACAGCTCGTCGCTGTCGGACCAGACGTAGAAGTCCCCGAACGGCCCGTCGGGGTCGGAGCGGGACGCCTGGAACCAGGGATGGGCGTCCGAGGTGTGGTTCATCACCAGATCCGCGATGATCCGGATGCCCCGGCGGTGGGCCTCGTCAACCAGGCTGACGAAGTCGCCGAGGTCACCGAATTCCGGCAGGATCTGAAAGTAGTCACTGATGTCGTAGCCGCCGTCACGCAACGGCGAGGAGTAGATCGGTAGCAGCCATAGACAGTCGACACCGAGCCACTCCAGGTAGTCGAGCCTGGAGATCAGGCCGCGAATGTCCCCCGTGCCGTCGCCGTTGGAGTCCGCGAAGCCGCGGATGAGTACCTCGTAGAACACGGCTCGCTTGAACCAGTGTGGGTCGCGTAAAGTCCCCCCGACCGGCATGGCGGGGGCCGGGCCGGGGGTGTGGTCGCCGATCGGTTCGCTGAGAGGCTCAGAATCCATCACGACCGGGCCCGCACAGCGAAGACGTGCGCGGGCTCGACCGCCGGGTCCAGCCGCACGTAGTTCTGCTTGCCCCACGCGTAGGTGGCACCAGTGATCTCATCGGTGACCTCGAAGGAGTCTGCCCAGCCGAGGCCGAGGGCCGGCATGTCGAGCCGCACGGTGGTCTCCCGGGGAGCGCGCGGGTCGAGGTTGACGACGACGAGCACGGTGTCGGCGGCGGCCGTGTCCCCGGGATCCGTGCCGTCCGCCCGCAGGGAGTCCACCCGCTTGGAGAAGACCATGATCTCGTCCCCGTCGGCATGGTGGAAGTGCAGGTTGCGCAACCACTGCAGGGCGGGGTGGGCACGGCGGATCTGGTTGAGTCTGGTCAGGTACGGCGCGAGCGACTGGCCCGCACGCTCCGCCGCGGCCCAGTCGCGTGGCCGGTACTGGTACTTCTCGGAGTCCAGGTACTCCTCGCTGCCCGGTCGGACCGGGGTGTTCTCGCACAACTCGTACCCGGAGTAGACGCCCCAGGTCGGCGACAGCGTCGCCGCGAGCACCGCCCGGATCCGGAACGCCGCCGGGCCGCCGTGCTGCAGGTACTCCGGCAGGATGTCCGGGGTGTTGACGAAGAAGTTCGGCCGCATGTAGTGCGCGGCCGACACCAGTTCGCGGGCGTACTTCTCGAGCTCCCACTTCGTATTGCGCCAGGTGAAATAGGTATATGACTGGGTGAAACCGATCTTGGCGAGCGTGTGCATCATCGCCGGCCGGGTGAATGCCTCCGCGAGGAAGAGCACATCTGGTTCGGTCGACTTCACCTGGGCGATGAGCCATTCCCAGAACTCGACGGGCTTTGTATGCGGATTATCGACACGGAAGATTCGTACTCCGTGTGCAGTCCAGTACCGGACGACGCGCAGGATCTCCTGATAGAGCCCGGTCGGGTCGGCGTCGAAGTTCAGCGGATAGATGTCCTGGTACTTCTTCGGCGGATTCTCCGCGTAGGCGATGGAGCCGTCACTACGCACGACGAACCACTCCGGGTGATGCTTCGCCCATGGATGGTCCGGCGCGCACTGCAGGGCGAGGTCCAGCGCGATCTCCATGCCCAGCGAGCGTGCCCGGGCGACGAACAGGTCGAAGTCGTCGATCGTGCCGAGGTCGGGATGCACGGCGTCGTGGCCGCCGTGTTCGCTGCCGATGGCCCACGGCGAGCCGGGGTCCGTCGGACCGGGGGTGAGGGTGTTGTTGGGACCCTTGCGGTTGACCTCGCCGATCGGATGGATCGGCGGCAGGTACACCACGTCGAAGCCCATCGCCGCGACCGCAGGCAGGCGTTCGGCCGCGGTGAGGAAGGTCCCGGAGCGGGGCGGGTCGAGGCTCGCGCCCTCCGAGCGCGGGAACATCTCGTACCAGCTGCCGTGGAGGGCGCGCCGACGATCCACCCACACCCGGTACAGCGGTGAGCGGGTCACCAGTTCGCGCAGCGGACAGGCGTCCAGCAGGCTCACCAGCCGGGGATCGAGGGCCGCGGCGATCCGGTCGCGGGGGTCGGTGCAGTCGTCGTCGCGCAGCGCGGCCACGGCGAGAGCGATCTCCGCCCGGCGCGGTTCGGGGGCTGCGGGCAGGGCCCGCAGCAGCAGGCGCGCACCGTCCTCGAAGTCCACCGCGAGTTCGTCCGTGCTCTGGCCCGCGCCGACCTTGAGGGCAATACCGTGCCGCCAGGTGGCGACCGGATCGGCCCACGCCTCGACCCGATATCCCCACAGGCCTTCGGTCGCAGCGGTGATCTCCGCCTCATAACGGTCGGTTCCGGGGCCGGCGGAGCGCATCCGGATGAACGGAGTTCCCTGCCCGTCGGGACCTGACAGCACGACGTTCGCGCCGATGAGGTCATGACCCTCGCGGAACACCGTTGCACCGACGGTGAGAATTTCGCCCGCGACCGCCCGCGCCGGCCACTGGCCACACGAGACAGTCGGCGTCACATCGGAGACGACAACCCGGCCTACTGAACGTCCGATCATCATGACGACCTTATCCAGACGAACCACACCTCAATGGTCCGCCCTGTACGTGGCGATTGGCGACACCTCTGTGTGAACTGCCCGCGACCATCGCATGGGCGATTGTTGTCGTTGGGATGGGTCGGTCCGTCCCGCCCGGATGGCCCGCGCTGAAGGCAATGTTCCCCAGTTGCGGCCCTGTCGAACGTCCGAACCTCCTCTGTTGCGGTGCTCCGGGTACGGGGTCGAGGTCGGAGCGTCACCGGGGTCCCGGCGGCGGACGCCCGGCGCATTCCGAAATCATTGTGGTGATGTTGTGTGACGGGGTCGGGGTAGCTCGGGTGGTGTTCCGCCGCGGTTGCCGGCACGTAAAGGGGTGGCCCGATCGTGGCGGGCGGGCGGCACCGGGACGATTCGGGCGCAGCCGGCGCGGCTACGGGGCGGTGTGGCACCGGCTGCGGGAACCTCGTGGCCCACTCGTTCGTCCCGCAGGGCACAGTACTCCGGCCACGTGGCCTTCGTGGGCGGAGAGTCACTGTGGCGTTCACGCCGCGCAGTAGGCTGCCGGCGCCCGGACACCGGGGGACACCCGGGGCGCACCTCGCCTCGGGTCGCCGGCTTCCGCGGGGGGCCGCTCGAGCGGCCCCCGAAACATCTGAACGGCGGCAACATCTGAACGGCAGCCCTTTCGAACAACGCACAGCAGGAGGAGCAGTGGGAGTCAGCCTCAGCAAGGGCGGCAACGTGTCGCTGACCAAGGAGGCGCCCGGACTCACCAACATCCTGGTCGGGCTCGGCTGGGACGTTCGGAGCACAACCGGCGCGGACTTCGACCTGGACGCGAGCGCCATCGCGTGCCGGGCCGACGGCAAGGTCGTGTCGGACGGGCACTTCGTCTTCTTCAACAACCTCAAGAGCCCCGACGGTGCGATCGAGCACCAGGGCGACAACCTGACCGGCGAGGGTGAGGGCGACGACGAGGCCATCACGGTGAACCTCACGTCCCTGCCGGCGGAGATTGACAAGATCGTCTTTCCGGTCTCGATCTATGACGCGGACTCGCGGCAGCAGAACTTCGGCCAGGTCCGCAACGCCTTCATCCGGATTGTCAACGGCGCCGGCGGCAGCGAGATCGCCCGCTATGACCTCACCGAGGACGCCTCCACCGAGACGGCCATGGTGTTCGGCGAGGTCTACCGGCACGGCGCGGACTGGAAGTTCCGAGCGGTCGGACAGGGCTACGCCTCGGGTCTGGCCGGGATCGCGCGCGACTTCGGCGTCAACGTCTGAACCCCGGATACGCCTGAACCCCGGATGCGCGGTCGGGCTCGGTCGGGCGACCGGGTCCGACCGGGTCACTGGGTCCGACCGGGCCGGTGGGTCCGACCGGGCCGGTGGGTCCGACCGGGCCGGTGGGTCCGGCCGCGCCTGCCGGCGTGGTAATGACCGGATGCTATGGGTCCGGTCGCGGGTGGGTGACATGTACAGGTAGAGCGATACACATCGGGTGTAGCACTTTTGTCAGGTCGCGCCCACCAGACGAGCAGTTACGATGCCGACGACCGCCGCACCGGGCCAGCAGGCCGCGGGACGACGCGGTCTCCGGCGATGCTTGAGCGATGCGGGATCCGACGGACCGCGGATCCGCCCGCGCGGCGCGGCCGGGGTCTGGCGACCGGTCCGGGAGGGTGTTGGTAGGCGTGCACGCCTTGCGAATCTTCGGATGGTCCTTGGCGATCACCGTTATCGGGGTGGCCGCGGCGGGGGTGATCGGTGGCCCCAGGAACGCGGCGCTCGTCGCGATCCTCACGGTGCTCGAGATCAGTTTGTCCTTCGACAACGCCGTCATCAACGCGACGATCCTCCGCCGGATGAGCCAGTTCTGGCAGAGGATCTTCCTGACGCTCGGCATCCTGATCGCGGTGTTTGGCATGCGTCTGATCTTCCCGATCGCCATCGTGGCGCTGACCGCGCATCTCGGTCCGCTCGAGGTCTTCGACCTGGCGCTGAACGACGGTGCCCGGTACGCGGAGAAACTGGGTGACGCGCATCCGGCCATCGCCGCGTTCGGCGGGATCTTCCTGTTCATGCTGTTCCTGGACTTCCTGTTCGACCCCGAACGGGAGATCCAGTGGATCAAGAAGCTGGAGGAGCCGCTGCGCAGGGCGGGCCAGCTCGATGTGGTTCCGATCGTGCTCGGGCTCATCGCCCTGCTGGTGGTTGGCCAGGCCTTCGCCGGCGACCACCAGCAGCAGGTGCTGCTCTCCGGGGTGGCGGGGCTCGCGACCTATCTGGGCGTGCGGGGACTCGGCGAGTTCTTCGAGGCCCGCGGTGTGGGCGCCGAGGACGATGACGACGATTACGCCGCCAAGCCGGCCGGCTCGGCAGGCTTGGCCCCGGTCCGGTCGAACGGTACCGCCGGCCCGCCGAAGTTGGTGCTCGCCACCGGCAAGGCCGCCGCGTTCCTCTTCCTCTACCTCGAGGTCATCGACGCGTCGTTCTCGTTCGACGGGGTCGTCGGCGCCTTCGCGATCTCCCAGAACATCTTCGTCATCGCGGCCGGTCTCGGGATCGGCGCGATGTACATCCGGTCCCTGACCGTCTACCTGGTCCGGCGGGGCACTCTGGGCGAGTACATCTACCTCGAGCACGGTGCCCATTATGCGATCGGGGCGCTGGCCATCATCCTGGCCATCTCGATCGAGACCGAGGTTCCGGAGATCGTCACCGGTCTCATCGGGGTGGCCTTCATCGGTCTGTCGCTGCTGTCCTCCATCCGCCACCGGTCCGCCGAGCGCGGTTTGGCGGGTGCCGGGTCCGCCCCGGGCGAGGACGAGGGCGGCCCGGGGCAGCCACGGAAGGCCGTCGGCGCCCCGATGTAGCGGCCGTGCGCCGGCCGGTGACAGCCGGCCGGCGCACCGGGCCCGGGTGGCCGGTCTGGAGAGCGTCGCCGCGGATGTGACATCGTCGGGTACTGGCGTCCGATCCTGCCAGGCGATGATCACCTGATCATGGATGACACCCAGCTACCGCGAGGGAGCGGATCATGGGCATCGACTACAGCAAACGTCCCGCCACACCGGCGGCCGGTTCCGGCCCGGTCTCGCTGAGCAAGGTGACACTGACGAAATCCGCGCCGACCGTCTCGCTGAGCAAACAGGGTGGTGGCGGGCGGCTGCACGTGAACCTCAACTGGAACCAGCAGCCGGGCGGCGGCCAGCAGAAGGGCGGCTTCCTCAAGCGGGTGCTGGGCGCCGCGGGCGGCGGCATTGATCTCGACCTCGCCGCGTTGTTCGAGCTCTCCGACGGCCGTGCGGGTGTGGTCCAGGCCTTGGGTGATGCGTTCGGCTCCTTCACGGATCCCCCCTTCATCAACCTCGACGCGGACGACCGCACGGGCGCCGCGGTCGGTGGCGAGAACCTGTACGTGAACCTCGCAGCCATCTCCCAGATCCGCCGCATCCTCGTGTTCGCCTTCATCTACGAGGGGGTGGCCTCGTTCGACCAGGCCGACGCGGTGGTCACTCTGACTCCGGCGCAGGGTGCCCCGATCGAGGTCCGGCTGGACGAGCAGGCCGGTGGCGCCCGGATGTGCGCCATCGCCCTGCTGACCAACACCGGCAACGACTTCAAGGTCAGCCGGGAGGTCCGCTACGTCAGCGGTCACCGCGAGCTCGACGAGGCCTACGGCTGGGGCCTGAACTGGACTGCCGGCCGCAAGTGACGCCGGTAGTCCGCGATGAGCCATCCGGTCCCGCCGCCCGTCGGCGAGGAGGATCGATACTCGATGTTCCAGCCACGTCGCGAGCCCTCGCCCGAGCAGGCGCGCGCCGACCATGCGAGCTGCGACCAGCGGGCCCACCCCGGGCACCGATCTCATCCTGATCGTGACTCGGCTTCCGGGCGAGGCCGGGAGCGGCCCGGACGATACTCCGCCGATGATTGCGGCGGGCCGGTGAGCGGCGCCGATCCGGGCCAGGCCGACCCGGCGTACACCGGTCCTTCGCGGGCGGGCGGCTGGGAACGGGGCCGGAGAGGGCAGGTTCCGGTGGACGCCCATCCGCCGAGGGAGGACCGGTTCCCGGGACGGAACGCCCCGGCATGGTCCCCCTCGCAGCCAAGCCACGGCGGGTCGAGTGGCTACGGGGACCATGCCGGATCGAGGTATGGGGCGCGGGAGGAACACCGCTCCGTCGCGGGCTCTCGGGGCGCGCCCGCGTACGAGGCGACCGATCCGCGCGAGGCCGATGACCTGCCGGAGGCTGAGTGGCGCGAGACCGGTCCCAAGGGCGGGGACCTCGGGGCGGGTGGCCCCGACGAGGTCCGGCCCGACGAGGTCCGGCCCGACGAGGTCCGGCCCGACGAGCCGGAGCCGGCCGTGGCATCCGAGCACGCCGGACCGGCGACGCCGACACGGTCTCCGACGGGCCCGGATCAACGGGATGCGGAGCGCGGCCCGGTCGACCATGGCGGCACCGCGGCTCAGGATGATCAGGTTCCTCAGGACGGTTCGGCGGATCAGGACTGCCCCGTGGACCGTCCGGGCGCTGACGGCGGCGGGACGGATCTGGTGGGTTCGATCGGTGCTGTCCAGGCGGTGGCGCTGGAACGCCTCGCGAGCCGCGTTGACGAACTGACCCGGCTACGGCGCCGCGATACCCAACTCGTGGACCGATTGCATGCCGAGAATGCCCGGCTACGTAGTGGTGAGCTTACCGAAGCCATGGCCCCCCTTCTGCGGGGGTTGATTCGACTTCATGATCAAATGGGTAGCCTGGGGGCCGACGATCCGCAGAGTGTCGCCGGCATCCTGCGTAAGCAGCTGCTCCAGGTGCTCGATGTCGCTGTGGACGTCCGCCCGTACACGGCGGTGCCGGGCGGGACCTTCGACCCGGCGCGGCACCTGGGGGTGCGTCGGGTGCCGACGGACGACCCGGGACGGGACGGGACGATCGCTCGTACCGTTCGTCCGGGTTTCGTCCGCGGCGAGACCACGGTCGTCCGACCGGCGGAGACCGAGGTCTACCGATCGCGCTGAGCCGCGGAGGTACGAGGCTTGTGAAGGGAAGAATTAGACGGTGGCAGGCACCAAGGTGTTCGGGATCGACCTGGGCACGACCTACTCCTGCATTGCCCAGGTCGACGAGTACGGCCGACCGGAAGTGATCCGCAACATCGAGTCCCAGCCGACGACGCCTTCGGTCGTCCTGTTCGACACTGGGGCGGAGGGCCCAACCTCTTTCGTGGTGGGAACCCAGGCCAAGCGCCAGGCTCGCATCCGTCCCGACGACGTCGCCCGGCTGGTCAAGCGGCACATGGGCGCGTCGGACTGGCGGTTCGTGGCGCATGACGAGGAGTACAGCGCCGCCGCGGTGTCGAGCCTGGTGCTCAAGGCGCTCGCCGCGGACGCCGAACGCGCGACCAGTGTCCCGGTCGCCGATGTAGTGATCACCGTGCCCGCGTACTTCGGTGACGAGGAGCGCAAGGCGACGAAGCTGGCCGGCGAGCTCGCCGGCCTCAACGTGGTCGACATCATCAACGAGCCGACCGCCGCCGCCTTCGCCTACGGATTCGGCCAGGACGGGGCCGAGGAGTCGACCGTGCTGGTCTACGACCTCGGCGGTGGCACGTTCGACACCACGGTCATCAGGCTGAGCGAGGGCGCGATCACCGTGGTCGCCACGGACGGCGACCACGAGCTGGGCGGCGCGGACTGGGACAACGAACTCGTCCGCTACCTGGCGCAGAAGTTCACCGAGGCGCAGCCCGACGCGGGCGACCCGCTCGACGACGTCTACGACGAGCAGGAGCTGCTGGCCGCGGCCGAGGACGCGAAGCTGGCGTTGTCCGGCCGGGACAGCGTCGACGTGCTGGTCGTGCACAACGGCAGACGCACAAGCGTGCCGGTGACCCGGACCGTCTTCGAGGAGATCACCGGCCCGCTGCTGCGGCGCACCATCGACCTGACCGGCTCGGTGCTGGCGCGGGCCCGGGAGAAGGGCGTCGAGAAGATCGACTTGTGCCTGCTGGTGGGGGGCATGAGCAAGACACCGGCGGTGGCCCGCCGGCTGCAGGAGTCCTTCGGGCTCACCTCGCGGCTTGCCGATCCCGATCTCGCCGTCGCCAAGGGCGCCGCGGTGTACGGGCAGAAGAAGGCACTGGAGCGCGAGGTCCACGCGGACCTGGTCGCCAGCGGGCATCTACGTCCCGACCAGGAACTCGCCGCAGCCGACGCCGTGGACGTGGAGAAGGCGGCCGCAGCCAGCGCCGAGGAGGCGGGACTCGCGACCGCCTCCGTGGTCGATCTCGTCCGCACGAAAGTGACGAACGTCACGTCACGTGGCTTCGGGATCTTCGCCGAGGACCGGGGCACACCGGTCGCGGCCTTCCTCGCCCACCAGAACGACCCGCTGCCTATCGCCGTCACCCGGACCTTCTACACCGTCGTCGACGATCAGGCCGAGGTGGACATCCGGGTCTTCGAGCAGGGCACCACCGCCGAGTCCACGGCGATCGACGACAACAAAGTGATCGTCGCCGGCTCCATCAGCGGGATTCCGTCTGGCCACCCGTTGGGCACCCCCGTTGAGGTGACCTTCACGATGGGCGGGGACCAGACGATCCAGGTCACCGCCTCGCACGAGGGCGCGGCCACTCCCTTGGTGCTGGAGGTGCGCGCCGGGGTCGGCTCGGAGGAGATGCGGGCCGTCGAGTCGGCAAAGGTCAGCCTGCTCAAGCAGCGGGACTGAGACCCCGCGGCGGATCGGATCCCGCCGCGGATCGATGCCGGTGCGGATCGATGCCGGTGCCGGGCCATTCGGCCTCCCCCACGAGTGTTCCCGCACGAGTGTTCCGGCCCGCGGCGGCCGACGCCGGAGTGGATAGGGTTCAGCCTGACCAGGCACCGCGTCCGGTGGAGCGCCCTACAGGCCTCGCGGGGGCGTGGGTGCGCGCAGTGCGTGCGGGCGGCGCCAACCTGGCGTCCGCGGCCCGCGCCGAGGCGCGGCTTCGTACTCTCAGGTGTGGAGTGGTCGACGGCCGCTCCACGATCGGCGCCTGACGACGGGCCGCCGGCCGGTTCCCGGCGGGCATGGTGGGCACGGTGGGCACGTGGGACGAAGGTGGATCGGTGAGCGCGGCGTTCGACGGCAGCGGCTATCGCCAGCGGGTGCTGGCGCCGCTGCGGGCCCGCGCCTCCCTGGACACCGCCGACCCGTTCCTCCTCGCGGGTCTCGATCCGACGGTGGCGTACAGCGACTCCGACGTCGGGGCGCACCTGGTGCGGGTGCTCGCCTTCCTGCAGCGGGAACGCAACTCGGCAAAGTACGCGACTCTCGCCGCCGAGCTTGTCCGTCGGCGGGCGGAATGGGAGGAGCCGCTGCGGGACGCGGACTCCCGGGAACGGGTCCGCGCCCGGGTGCTGGCAGCCCGGCGTAGCGGTGACGCCGAGCGTCTCGCCAAGGTCGACGGCTATCTCGCCACCGTCCGGGAGCGTTTCGGCGGCATCCCGGCATCCCGGGTGGACGGCCTGCGCCGCCTCGCCGTCGCCGCAGGGGTGACGGTCGAGGAGTTCGACGCCCGCCTGAGCCGGGAGCAGATCATCATCGACGCCGTCGGCGGGGGCGTCGAACCGCTGCCGGCCGAGGTCCGCCGGCAGATCTCCGAACGGCTCGGCGAGCTGCGCGCCCTGCGCGGCGGGGACCGGGTCTCGACGGCGTCGCTGTGGGCCTTCCTGGGGCTGGCCCCGGACGCCTCACCGGAGCGGCTGCGGGCCGCGTACGCCGGGATGGTGGCGGGCAACCACCACCGTCCCCATGACCGGGAGAAGACGGTCACCGCGGACCTGCTCGCCCTCGTCTCCGCCCGGTTGATCGAGGGCGACCCCGCCGCGTACACCGTTGGGCTGATGGCGGACGCCGTGGACGAGCTGCGGCCCGCGGTCGAGGAACACGTCGTGCTCGACGGCGAGCTCACCGCGGTCGCCTTCGAGGGTCTCGTCCGGGCGGCGCTCGCGACCGGGCGCGGACTGACCGCGGCTCAGGCGAAGTCCGTCGTCCTGGAGGCGGCTCGGGAGCTCGGCGCCGCGGTGAACGTCGGCGGGGTCGTCGACTACGTGGTATGCCCGGGATGCGGCCGGCCGGAGGCTGCCGGGTCCGTGCGGCACTGCCGGTACTGCGACACCGACCTCTACACCACCTGCCCGTCCTGCGGATCGATGACCGAGGCGGCGGCGGTTGTCTGCCGGCACTGCGGGCACAGCCTGCGCCAGGCCAGGGAGGCGGCCGATGCGCTCGTCGCGGTGCGTCGCGCCCTGGAGGGCGGTTATCCCCGCCAGGCCAGCGAGATCCTCACGACCGCCCATCCGGTGCTGGCCGCCGTCGGTGGACCGGTCGCCGGGACGGCGGAGGAACTGGGAGCCCGGGTCTCCGCCGCGCTGGGCGCCGCGGACGCCGGTTGGCGGGCACTCACCGGGGCCCGCGCGGCGTGCCGGGCGGATGCGGCGCTTGCCGATGCCCGGTGGCTCGCGGCACAGGCCGCCGACGTCCCCGGCCCCGACGGCCGGAAACCGGCCGAGGTGCTGGCCGAGCTCATTGCCGCCCAGGCGGTGATCCGCCGGCGGGTCGAGGCGGCGCGCGCGCTACCACCCGAGGACCAGGAGGCCGCCCTCGCCGCGGTCCTCGCGACGGCGGCGGACAACCGGGAGGCGCTCGCGGCGATGGCGGCTCTGCCGCTCTCCCCGCCGTCCGACCTGACCGCGGTGCCGGGCCCCGACGGTTCGGTGCAGCTGTGGTGGCGCGCTTCGCCCTCGGTCGGGGGCTCGGTCTCCTACCGGGTGGAACGCGTCGTGTCCGTGGAAGCTGGTGACGGCCAGGGGGTGGCCCCGGGGCGGAGCAGCCTCGGTACCACCCGCTCGACGGAGCTGTGCGATGCCGGCGCTCCCGCCTGGACTCCGGTGCGATACGAGGTGACTGCCCTCTGCGGTGAGCGCCGTTCCACGCCGGTGGAGACCGCCCCGCTCGTCTTCACCCGGGACATCACCGACCTGCGGGCCGAGCGCACCGCCGCCGGGATCCGCCTGGACTGGAGCCTCGGCGGGGCGCTGGCCGCCGTGACAGTGGAGCGGACGGTGGCACCGCCCGCCGCGGTCAGCCAGCCGCCCCGGCGGGCGCGGGGCACCGGCGGCCTCTTCCACGACACCGATGTCGTCGTCGGCATGACCTATCGTTACCACGTCTTCGTCGAGTACCAGGACGCGCGGGGACGCCCGGCCCGGACCCCCGGGGCCGAGGTGACGCTGGAGGTGGCCGCCCGCCCGCGGCCCGTCCATGACCTCACGGCGGTCACCGCCGCCGGGCGGACCACGTTGCGCTGGACGCCGCCGCCCGGCTGGGAGGTGCGGATCTACGCGACCCCGGTGCCGCAGCCGCCGGCCGTCCCCGCCGCCGTCACCCACGCGATCAGCACCGCTCACGGGACCAGCACCGGCCCGTGGCCCTGCCCGGGGTCGGGGCCCCTGCCGGTGATCGGCATCGGGCCGGAAGGCGGCGACGTGTCGCTCGCCGCCATCACCGATTCGTCACGTCTTGTGGGGCTGAGCCGTTCCGGGCAGGTCAGCGAGGCGGCACAGGTCGGCGAGGTCATCTACACGCCGCTGACGGTCCATGGCGGGACGGCCGTCGTCGGCCGGGCCGTGCGTCACCTCGCCATCGAACCCGTGCGGGATCTGCGCGCCGACGATCGAGGCGACTCGATCGTGCTGTCCTTCCAGCTGCCACCGGGGGTCACCGAGGCGCGGGTGCTCTGGCGCCGTGACCAACCGCCGACCGGACCGGATGATCCCTACGCCGCGAGCGCCAAGGTCACCAATACCAGTCTTGAGATCAAGGGCGGCTGGCATCTCGCCGCGCCGCGGGACGGGTGGGCTTATCACGTGGCCTGCTACCCGGTGTACCGGTCGGGGGGCGTGGCCCGGGTGGTCGCGGCCGGCGTCTCGGTGCTGGCGCGCCCCGCGACGCGTCCTGATCCACCCCCGATGCCGGCGGCGTCCGGGAGCAGCCCGGGAGGCTCGGCCGGCGTGGCCCCGGCCGGCGTGGCCCCGGGCCGGCCGGTGGTTGGTGCCGTCGCCGACCCGATCACGATGCAGCCGCCGGGTGGGCCGACCCAGCCCCGCACCGGGGGCTATCCGTTGCCCGCGGCGACGGGTGCTGTGCCGTTGCCCGCGGCGACGGGCACTTACCCGCAGCCCCTGGCCACCGGCCCCCTCCGCCCGGTGCCGGAGCACGCGTCGGATGCGCAGGCGAACCCGCCGTCGGGCCCGACGTCGGGTTCGCCCACCAGCCCCACGCCGCCGCCGCAGGCTCCGGCACCGGCCGTCCAGCCGACCGTCACCTACACCGTGAGCAGGGCCGGCTGGCGGCGGCGCACCCTACGGGTGCAGGTGCACACCACCGGTCCGGCCGGAGATCTGATCCTGTTCGCGCGGCCGGGAACCGTACCGCCGCGGGCTGCCGCGGAGGCCCACGAGCTGTCTCGGCTCGCCGCTGTGGACCAGGCCGGCACCCGGACCATCGACGTCACCCTGGACAGCGCCCAGCTGCCCTGGGGAGTCCGGCTGTTGCCCGCGCTGGTGCACCCGACTGGATGGACCATCACCCAACCACCGGACGACGCACTGGTCATTCGATGATCCGGAGCGATCCCAGGTGGATGTGCTCTCCGTGGTCCGCTCCGGCCCATTTCTTCTTGTTCTTCCGTTGATTTATGGCGGCCACCTCGGGCTTTGTGGCACCAGATCTGCAACATATGCGCTACTACGGAAAGTATTCATGAGGGTGCTGTTCCTTGGCTGGGATGCGCCGTTTACGATTGGCCTCATCACTCCTAGTCCCAGTACCGCCCAGGTGTGTATCGGTTACCTGGGTGGAGCACCTGTCGAATCGTTCCGGCTGCGAGGCCGGAGACGGTCGGGTTCACGGACGGGCACCTGACGGTGCCCGGTCGACTCGCCTGGTGAGGCACGGGTCGAGTCCGGTGGAGCGCTGAGCGGTTGCCGTGCGAGCGGTCCGCTCGGAGGGGACGCCCCATCGTGGGTCGTGGTCCGGCCATGCTCCGCCGTCGCGCGCCGGGGGATCCGACGGGAGCATGTCACGCCAACACCGAAAGGCAGCGCGCGAGCATGGCCTCGATCATCCGCGGCCGACCCGCCCCTCCGGTCGGCCTGCCGATTCCCTCAGCCCATCGACGACCCCGCAGCGGCCGGATCCACACCCAGCGCCGGATCCACACCCAGCGCCGGATCCGGACCGGAGCCCGGATCGGCCTGATAGCCATGTTCGTGGTGGGTCTCCTCCAGGCGGTCACCCCGCTGGCCCGCGCCGCGGGAAAGTCACCGTCGCCGACTCCGACCGTGTCGCCATCCGCGACGAGCGGATCCAGCCGGGCGGGGGGCGACGCGGGCAGTGGCCGCGCGCAGGGCGTTCCACTCACCACGCTGAGCCCGCAGGCGCGCAGCCGGATCACCCTCGTCCTTTTCGACCAGGACATCGTGCTCGTCGGTGGCCGCAACTTTACCGCAGGTGATGATGTCACCGTCGTGGCGGAGACGGCCAAGCTGGGCGGCAGCGCGCTCACCCGGGCGGACACCGACGGCCGTTTCATCCTCGGCTTCCGGGTGCCGGCGGATTTCGCGGGAACCGTCAACGTCAAGGCCACCCAGGGCACGGCCACGGCGACCGACGCCCTTGAGGTGACCGGACCGGAGGCGGCCGCCCGGGCGTTCCAGGCCGCTCCGGCTCTTCCCGACGAGCCGGTGGTGAAGACGGCGCCCTCGACATCGCCGTCTCCCAGGCAGCAGGACACGTCCGTGGGCACCTCGCCGAGCCCGGCCGTCTCGCCCGCGCCGTCCCCCGGGCCGTCCGCGAGCGCCAGCTCGACCGCCCCCACCAGGAGAACCGCAACGCCGACCGCGACCCCGTCCGGGTCGAGACCGACCCCCGGTACGGGAGCGACGGGCACCGGCGCCGGTGGGACGAGGTCGGGCCTGCCGTGGCTGTCGGGGTTCCAGTCGCATCAGCTCGCGCAGCTCGTCGAGTTCGGTGACTGGCGCGGCCGGCCGAACGACATCGTCCACGTCTACACGAGCCGCGACCAGGGCTGGGGCGGGCTGGTGGAGCCGGCCTGGCCGGTGGATCTCTTCAAGGGTTTCCAGGGCAAGCTGCTGATCAGCCAGCCGACATTCCCCAAGGGCCAGGGCGACAACGCCGCCTGTGCCCGAGGCGAGTACGACTCCGAATGGAAGAAGCTCGGCAGCTTCCTCGTGGCGCACGGCCGGGCGGACTCCATCATCCGGATCGGCTGGGAGTTCAACGGAACGTTCATGTACTGGCATACGGACGCCGACCCGACGGTGTTCCGGGACTGTTTCCGGAAGATCGCGACCGCCATCCGGTCCACCGACTCCGAAGTCAAGATCGACTGGACCTTCAACGCGCACGCCTCCCCGGTGCCCAGTGGCAACAGTCCCTGGGGCGCCTACCCCGGCGACGAGTACGTGGACTATGTCGGCATCGACGCCTACGACCACTTCCCCCCGTCGAAGGACGAGGCGACGTGGAACAAGCAGTGCGAGGACGTCAACGGCCTGTGCTACGTGATCAGGTTCGCCCGGGAGCACGGGAAGAAGGTCGGCGTCGGAGAATGGGGGGTGGCCTCCTGCAGCGGTGACGGCGGTGGCGACAATCCCTTCTACATCCAGAAGATGTTCGACACCTTCAAGGCGGCCAGCGACGTGATGGGCTACGACGCCTACTTCAGCGACCCCACTCCCGGAAACGTCTGCTCGACCATCACGAACGGCGGTCAGAACCCGAAGGCGTCCGCCATGTACAAGAAGCTCTTCGGATCCGGCGCCAGTTAGTCGCGTTAGTGGGGGTCGGTCGAGGGTCGGCCGGGAGTGGTGGGCCGCGGGCGACACAGCCTTCCGCGGCCCACCACCCGTTCCCGGGTCATCCGTTCCCGGACCGCCCGTTCCTGATCAGGCCGGCGGGCGCCGCCCGCTGCCGGCTGGTGGCTGGCCGCTCGCGGACGCTGCGCCGCAGGTCGGCGCCCCGTAGATGGCGCCGAGATGGCCGCCGTGTGTCGGCTGGCCGTCAGTTCCCGCGGGCTGTCGTCGGATGCCTTTCGCCAGGTACCGTCGCTGAGAGGCAACGTTTCACGATCTTGCCGGCTTCGGTCGGCGCGCACCGTTTCGGGATGCTCGTCGAACGACGCCCCTGCCTTCGACGAGGAGAACGCTGCTTGCGCCACTTCGCCTTTCTAGGCCCCGAGACGGTTGACGCGCTGTTCCTCCGGCCGCCGGAGGACATCACCGTGAATGATGATCGTCATCTGCTGGCCACCGCGCTCGGCGCGACCCTCTACGCCCCGGGGACGCGCCCCCGGTTGGCATCGGACGTGTGCAGACAGACCGCTGCGGGGGTGACCTCGATGGTTCTCTGTCTGGAGGACTCCATCGCCGACACCGAGGTGGCCGCAGCCGAGGACAACGTCGTCGCCGCGTTGCGCGCGCTCGCGGCGGAGCCCCCCTGGGCCGCGGGCGCGATGCCGCTGCTGTTCGTCCGGGTCCGCGCGGTCGGGCAGATCCCGGATCTTGTCGACCGGCTCGGGCCGGCCGGGGTCGGGTGTCTCGCCGGGTTCGTGCTGCCCAAGTTCGCCGAGGAGGGCGGCGAGGCTGCGATGGAGGCGGTGCTGCGGGCCTCCGAGACGGCCGGTCGCCCGCTGTGGGCCATGCCGGTGCTGGAGAGCCCGCAGGTCATCAACCGGGAGACCCGGGTGGAGGCGTTGTCGGCGGTCCGGCGGTTGGTCGACAAGCACGCCGACCAGGTGCTGGCGATCCGGCTCGGTGCGACGGACCTGTGTGGGCTGTTCGGGCTGCGCCGTGACCGCGACCTGACGATCTACGACATCGCTGTCGTCCGGGACTGCATCGCCGACATCGTGAACATCTGCGCGCGGGGCGGTGACCACGTCGTGACCGGACCGGTCTGGGAGTACTTCGCCCAGCCGGAACGGCTCTTCGTCAGCTCGCTGCGGGTGACCCCGTTCGCGCAGGCGGACCGCGTCGACGGCGGGGAGGATGCGATCCGGATGCGCAGCGAACTGGTCTCCGCCGACCTTGACCGGCTGATCCGGGAGGTCGTTCTGGACAAGGCCAACGGCCTGATCGGCAAGACAGTGATCCACCCCAGCCACGTGCCCGCCGTGCACGCGCTGCACGTCGTCACCCAAGAGGAGTACACCGATGCCGAGGCCGTCCTCGACGGGGACGCCGGCGGGGTACGGCCGAGCAGCTACGCGAACAAGATGAACGAACTGCGTCCGCACCGGGCCTGGGCCGAGGCGGTGATCCGCCGGGCGCGCGCGTTCGGTGTCCTGCGCGAGGGCGACACCTTCGTCGAGGTGCTGGCTGCGACGCACGGTCGTCTCGACCAGCGGAATGCCCGATGACGGCGACGGCGGGGACGGACGCCCCCACCGGCGCGCCCATCCCTCACCC